>JAIBBI010000043.1 GCA_019694755.1 Gemmataceae bacterium | reverse complement strand
AGGTCGAGCCAACTGACGAGGCTGTTCTTGGACCCCGGAAGCGTGCGCTCGACCTGCCGGGCGGCATAGTACGGGTTGATGGTGGTGGAGAGCGGCTGAAGGAAACGTCGCCAGACGAAGTAGCCGGCGAGGCCGACGTAGGCGACGAGGCCGAGTTGCCGGGCGATCGCGGGCAGTTGCACCGCCCGGTCGATGAGCAACATGAACAGGCCATAGCCCAGGGTGATGGCGACGAGACCGAACGCGCTGGCGGCGAGGTCGGCCGCGCGGACGCGCTTCCGGGCCCGGTCGAGGCGGGCGTCGAGATAGGCGTCGTATTTCGCCGGGCCGCGCGGTACCTGAGCGGTCGCCATCCATCGCCTCCCGTTCGGCAAACACTTCTGTTATTCTACCCGGAGAAGCCCGGCTGTGCTTCGGGATTCCGGTCGGAATTCCCGGAACGACCCGCACACCCGGCCGCCCGGGGCGCCCCATGTTAAGACGTTTCCCAAACGTCCGCCGATTGCTCTTCGCCCTCCCGGCCCTGATTCTTGTCGCCGGGGGCGTCGTATTCTTCCTCAACTACCGGCAGGAGGCGGCCCTGCGGGCACTCGTGGCCGAGACCACAGCCAGCGACCCCGGCTGGCAACTCGCGGACATGCTCGCAGCCCGGCCGAAGCAGGAACCGGGCGAGACGGTAGTAACGGTGATCTCGAAATGGGACATGCCGCTTGTTGCAATCGCCAAGCGAGCAAACCCGTTCGGGGGAGGCACCGTCACGGAGATTCATGCCATCAAAGAGATAAGAGAGACGCCCAATCGAAAGCCGTTCCCAGAAACTCTCGCCGCAATTCGATCGAAAGACCCGGAACTCGCCGCGGCGGTCATCGACCTGAAAAGGTTGCCCAACCTTCCGATGGGAAATTGGCCGGAGGACCCGGCCGACCCGATGAGAGCGTTCAAGTTGATCACTGTCGGCGGAGCCAGCCGTGCGGCCTGGCAGTTGCAGGTGTCGGCCGCGCTAGCGATCAGCGACGGGAATGTCGCCGGAGCCGTGCAAGACTTTCATGCGGCGATCCAAGCTGGCCGGTGCGCGGGAATACACCCGGGCGTCGCGATGATCGCGGTACGAATGTGGACCGAACAGAATGCCGCTTGCATTGCAGAGCACTTGCTCGCGCAGTTACCGCTTTCCGACGAACAATTGGACGGGATTTGCAATGCCGTCGCCGCATCTCTTGCTGATCCGTCAGCGGTGCGAGCGTTTCGCAGTCAAAGGGCGGCGCAGTTTGCAGGCTACGACCGCGATGCCACATCCTTGACCAGAAGACTGCGGACCGCCCGCGGTTCGTTTGTGCATCAACTCGGCTTCGTCACGGGAAGTTCGCTCAGGGATGATCAGATTGCGTTCTTGATCGCAATGAACCAATGGTTGGAGGTAGCACGGTTGCCCGTCGAGCAACAGTCGGCGGCACTGATAAAGGCCCGAAACACGATCGACAGCATAGACGTTGATGGCATCATCCGCATCAAATGGCCCGGCGATATGATCGAAACAGACATTCGCCGACAGGCGATGTTGCGGTGCATGCTGGTCGCATTGGCGGCCGAGCGGTATCGACTGGCCCGGGGCCAGTGGCCCGAGCGACTCGAACAACTTGTCTCGGCGGGCTTCCTGAAAACCCTGCCCGCCGACCCGTTCGACGGTCAGCCGCTCGGCTGGAAGGAGACACCTTTCGGGCGAATCGTGTACGCCCGGGGCAGCGATCCAAAAGAGGACGTGGATTCAGCCAGACCCTATTTGCCCAAGGGCCTCGTCGGCTTCCGCCTCTACAACCCCGATCAGCGTCGGCGGCCGGTCACCACTCCTTGAACCACCGGTAGCTCCCGGAGCCCTCACTATGGCCTCTCGCCGTTGGCGTGTTCTGATTCGTGGCGTCGTGATCGCCATCGTGGTGGCGTTCGTCGCGTTTGCGGCTTCACTCTGGATGACCGTCATTTTCGGGCGAGCGGAACTCCAATCCGCGATGGCCGAGGCTGCGGCCGACGACCCGCACTGGCAACTCGCAGACAGGGAGGCGCGAAGAAAGGTCTATAGCCAACAGGAAAACGGGGCCGAGATCGTGCGACGGTGCGCCGACCTGATCGATGAGTGTTCCCGAAAGATAGGCCCGGTACCGCCCGCTAACTTTCAGCTCTTCGAGGTTTCCGATCTCGGCAACGATCCGTCGCGGGAACTGACGCCCGCACAATCGACGGTGCTGGCGGGTCACATGGCCACATACGGCCCGGCCATCCAGGAAGCCCGACGATTGCGTCAATCGTCCGGGGGCCGATTCAATCGGAAGCAGACCGGCAATCCATTCGACGTTGACCTGGCACCTGGCGAGGCTCTGTTGAAGGCGGTTCGAATAGTAAGGGTAATGGTGGAGGATCGGATTTCGTCCGAGGACATCCCGGCCGCGATGGACGACATTTTTCTGATGACTTCCATCCGCAATCTGTTTCGCGATGAGCCGATGGAAGGCGGCCAGATGGCTGCTCTCGCTTGCGACAACGCCGTCTGTTTCAGCATCGAGCGGCTTCTGGGTATGTGTCGATTGACGGAGGAGCAACTGGTGGCGCTGAGTCGAACGGTTGAACAAGTTCGAACTGATGCAGTCGTTGCGGAGTGTTTTCGCGAGCAAAGGGCGAGGTGCTTTGCCGGGTTCGAATACGCCGTCAGAAACCCGACGGCTGCCGGCCCGATTCCGAAGCCAAAGCCGGCAACATGGAAGGGGTTGCTGCCCTTGAACGACAAGAATGCCCAGGCAATCATTTTGCGGAGTCACAACGAAGCGATCCAGGTGCTCAATCGGCCAACCTGGGAGTGGATGCGGGAGGCGGAGCGGATCGAAGGCCATTGTCCGAAACTGAAGTCCAGCGCGGGCGACGACCTGGTACTGATCGTCTGGCCGATTCAAGCGGAATTGATGCGGCAGGCCAGACTATCAGCAACGCACGCCGCCCTCGCCATCGAGCGGTATCGCCTCGCGCACGGTCGGTGGCCCCCGGGGCCGGAGGAGTTGGTTGCGGACGGGAAGTTGTCGGCTTGGCCGGTCGACCCGTTCGACGGCAAGCCGCTGCGGTGGAAGCCCGTCGACTTCGGCATACTCCTGTATTCCATCGGCCCCGGTGGCGTCGACGAGTTCGGCAAATACGACCCGTCGCTCCGGGGCGGCACCAGTTCGAACATCACCTTCCGTCTCTACAACCCCGATCAGCGTCGGCGGCCGGCCTCGTCTCCATAAATCACTGACAGTCCCCGGAGCCTTCCCACATGGCCTTTCCCCGTTTGCGAGTTCTGACCCGGCGTGTGCTGTTCGCCGTTACCCTGTCATTGGTCGGGCTGGCGGCGTTTTTCGGGTGGGCGGTTTATCAGAGTGGCGCGGAACTTCGAGCCGCGATGGCCGAGGCGGCCGAAGACGACCCGCACTGGCGGCTTGAAGACATGTTGAAGCAGGCTGACAGTGCCGCGGAAACGGAGACTGTCGCATCACTTGTCGAGCGTTTAGCTCCCACGATTTATGCCGAAGGGAGGCACCTGCCGTACGGCAGTCTGCTTCTATTCGGACCTGATGGACCACAAAGAAAAAGAACTGCCGACTTGAGACGAGTCGTTGATGAAAACCGAAACCTCATTGAGCAGTTGCGAAGGATGAGCTATTTACCCATCGGTCGCTTTCAGATTAACTCGTCTGACCCCGCAGCGAATTACTTTTCAACGGTCGCCCTTCACGCCTATCGAGTGCCATCGTTCCTGGAATTATCTGCAATTGTAAACTGCCAATCCGGTCGTATTGACGAGGCCGTCAACGACTTGATCGCCACTTTCCGTTTTTCCCGCGCACTGAGTACCATTCCGAGCGAATCGGCAATCGACTACAGGACGCTCGCGGAAGTTTCCGGGGTTCAACTAGCGGAAGTTTTGGTTTCATGGCCAACGATCACTGATCAGAGTCTTGTCACAATTGGTCGAATTGCTGCCGAGTTGGAATTGGACCGGGTCGCCGAGCAAGCCTATCGCGGCGAACGGGCCGTCCTATTTGCGGCGTATGAAAAGGCACGTTGGTCCGGCAATTCAAGAATGCTACTGGCGGGCGGAGGGTCTGTCGGGAGGTGGGAACAGCTTCTAGCAACGGAGTTGCGTAAAGAACAATTGAGTGTCCTACTTGCGTTCAATAGACATGTCGCGGTCACCCGATTGCCCCCCGAGTTTCGGACTAACGCCGCGTCGGAACTGAATAGTCAGGTACTACCTCGACCAATGTCCAAATTCAGTATGGTCCCCTTGAAGTGTCATCCGATAGAACTGGACGTCCGAAGGATTGCAATGCTTCGCTGCCTGCGAGCGATAGTCGGCGCGAAAAGGTACTCGTTGCGAGCGGGCCAATGGCCGAACTCCCTCACCGAGGTTGTGGCCGCTGGGTATCTCAATGACGTGCCTATCGATCCGTTCACCGGCAAGCAGTTGGAATGGTGGGTTGCAATCAACTACTTGATGGACAAGTATCCGGGCTTTGACAGAAAGTCAATCGAGCAACTGCCGATGGAGGTAGGTGCGGTAGCTCATGTTCGATTTGGCAAAGACGGCGATCATCCAAGAATTGCAATGCCGGAATACTGCACAATGGGCGGGCCGATAGGCGTCCGGCTCTTCAATCCAAACCCGCGGCCCAATCGGTAAACACGTCCCGAATCACACAGTAAGCCCCCCCGGAGCCTTCCCACATGGCCTTTCCCCGTTTGCGAGTTCTGACCCGGCGTGTGCTGTTCGCCTTTGCCTTGGCATTGGTCGGGCTGGCGGCGTTTTTCGGGTGGGCGGTGTATCAGAGTCGGGCCGAGTTGCGGGCCGCAATGGCCGAGGCGGCCCAAGACGACCCGCACTGGCAACTGGCCGACCTGATCGCCCACCGCCTGAAGGTGCCCGGTGCCGAGAACTCCGCGCCGGTCATTCTCGAAGGGGCCAAACTCGCCAAACTCGCGGCGGCCGGCACGGCGAAGTCGCTCGACGGCGATCTGCTGTCCACACTCGGCGAGGCTCCGAACGTACTCGCGAATTCCGATCAGAAGGCGCAACTGGCGACGGTCGTGGCGGGGTACGGCCCGGCCATCGCGGAATATCGCAAGCTGCGCGACCGGCCCATCGGTCGGTTCGATTTGAAAGTCCCAGCCAACCCCGCCATGGCCCTGTTGCCGCACGTGCAGGATACGCGGGACAGCCTGCGCGTGTTGCGGGCCGCGATGCAGGAGCGGATCGAGGCCGGCGACACCGCCCAGGCGGTCAACGATGTCATCGCGATGTTCCATGCCGGCCGGGCGCTCGGCGACGAGCCGACGCTGATCTCGATGCTCGTCCGGATCGCGTGCGATGCCGTCGCGGTGGCGGCCGCGGAGCGATTGCTCGCCACCACGACGCCGACGGACGATCAGTTGAAGGCGCTTCAAGAGTTGATCGCCATCGAGATCGACGAGCCGGTCGCATACTGGGGCGTCCGCGGCGAGCGGGGCTTTGAGTTCGCGATGTTCGATTATCTCCGCGGTGACCCGCTGGCAGCCGGGGGCGTGACCGGCGGCGGCTGGCAGAGCGTGCTGTGCTTTCTGCCCGGCTACATCCGTCACGCCCAGGTGGAGTTTCTGAAACAGTCGAATGAATACGTGGCGATTGCCCGCGGCCCCGTGGAGAACCGGCTGGAAGCGACCAAGCAGATCGACGAACGGGCAAAATCGTTGAGCCCGTTAGCCAAATCGGCAGGGTTCTCGACGGGGAAGTGCATCCGCCAGGAGCTGCGGCGGCAGGCGAAGCTGCGGTCGCTGCTCCTGGCGATCGCGGCCGAGCGGTATCGCTTGAAGCACGGCCGGTGGCCGACTGTCCTGTCCGCGCTGGTGGCCGAGGGGTTGCTGCCGTTGCTGCCGGCCGACCCTTACAACGGCAAGCTTCTGACGTGGGAGGAAACGCCCTACGGCCGGGTGGTGTACTCGGTGGGTGAGCCACTCCCGACGGCAGGCATGGCGACATCGACGCCGGCGGAATTGATGAAGGGCCGCGACTTCGGCATCCGCCTCTTCGATCCGGACAAGCGACGCCAGCCCGCGCCGCCGCCGCCGAAGGCGGAGTGACCCCGGCGATAAGGGACTTCGGAGCACGAACATGTTGGATCATTCGCCCCGTTGGACGTTGCGTCGGCGAGTCGTCGTGCTGATCGCCGTGGTGCTGACCGCGGGGGCGTTGTTCTCGGGCTGGACGTGGTATCAAGCCGGCGCGGAGTTGCGGGCGGCCATGGCCGAAGCGGCCGCGGATGACCCGCACTGGCAACTTCGCGACATCGAAGCGCACCGCAAGGTGATCCCCGATTCTGAAAACGGCGCGTTGGTCATTCTCGAAGGGTTGCGACTCGCGAAGGCCGCCCCGGCGAACACGCTCAAGCTGCTCAATGCCGGGAACGCGGCGGGCAACTCGCTCAATGTGGTCGACAACGTTGCGCAACAGTCCGAACTGAGTCAGATCATGCGCGATTGCGGCCCGGCCATCGCCGAGTTGCGAAAGTTACGTCACCTGCGCGTGGGGCGATTCCCGGTCACGATTGCGGACGACCCGATGCTCTCGGTGTTTCCTCGGCAACAGGAAACGCTCCGGGCATGCTGGCTCCTGCGGGCGGCGATGAATGATCGGGTCGAGGCCGGCGACTCTCTCGGTGCGTTCGACGACCTGATCGCCATGTTTCACCTCGGCCGGAACATCGGCGACGAGCCTTCGTTGCTGGCGATGCTTGTCCGCATCGCTATCGACGGCGCGTGCGTCGACGCCACGGAACGGTTTCTCGCGACCTGCGTTCCGACGGACGGGCAGTTGTTTGAACTCCAGGGGTTGATCGAGGTAGAACTCGCGGACCCCGTCGCGCTGTGGGGTATGCGGGGCGAACGGGCCGGTCAGTTCTGCATGTATGAATACTTCTGCGCGAATCCGCAGGCGGCGGCGAGGTCGGGCGCGGCCCCGGCCGGCTGGCAGTCCTGGATGTTGGTCTTCCCCGGAGTCTTAGCGCGGAATCAGGTCAAATCCCTGCGAAAATCGAATGAGATCGTCGTCATTTCCCGGATGCCTATCGAGATTCGGCGGGAGGCGATCGGCGAGGCCGCGAAACCGGACTCCACTTTGGATGTACTCACGCAATCCGTCAGCCGAAGTATGCTCCGTGGATTGCAGGAGGAAACGATCCGGCAGGCCCGATTGAGATTGCTGCTGGTCGGGCTGACAGCCGAGCGATACCGGCAGAAGCACGACCAATGGTCCGACACGCCGGACGCTCTGGTCACAGACGGGCTATTGCAATCGCTGCCTATTGATCCGTACATTGGCAAGCCGCTGAGGTGGGAGAAGTCGTCGTTCGGTCGCGTCATCGTGTCGCGGGGCGAACCACTCTCGGCATACGTGACATCGCTCCTAAGCTCAGAACAGATGGAGAATCGCACCATCAGTTTTCGCCTCTTCGACCCGGACAAGCGACGCCAGCCCGCGCCGCCGCCGAAGGCGGAATAGACTGATTCCATGATCGTTTTGCTGTGTCTGTTGCTGGTGGATGTGCCGCGGTTCGAGGCGACGACCGTCGACGCGCCGGCCGTCGGCGAGTGGACGGAGTTGCGGGCCGACTGGGCCGCGACCGTGGGCGGCACGCGGATCGGGCCCGGCCGACTGGTCGAGGTCCATCAGGCGGGCGTCGCCCGACCGGCCGCGCCGACCGGCACCCCCCACGTTCGCCTGCTGGCCGGCGACGTCTGGCCGGCCCGGTTGAACAGCCTCGACAACGATGTCCTGAACACAACCATCGATCTCGGCTTTGCGCAGGACATGCGGGTGCCGGCCTCCGACGTTGCCGAGGTCTGGCTCGGCCCGGCCCGCCCGGTGTCCGCCGTCCGGCCGACGGATGAACTGCATCTGAAGAACGGCGACACGCTCCGCGGCACGGTCGTCGGCATGGGCCGGGGCGAATTCACCCTCGAGGCGGCCGGGAAGCGCTCGGCCGTGGGCGTCGACCGCGTGGCCGGCGTGGCGTTCAGCACCGCGCTGGCCCGCCCGGGTCGGGCGCGGGACAAGGTCGGCCGAGTCGTGCTCGCCAACGGCGCACGGGTCGTGGCGAAGCGGGCGGAACTGGCCGACGGCCGGCTCGCGCTGACCACGGCCGGGGGCTTGGCCGTGCGCGTCCGCCTCGGTGATGTCGTGTGCCTATACGCGCCGGAGGTCGCTTACCTGTCGGAAATGAAAGAATCGAAGTACGAGCATGTGCCGTTCCTCGCGCTGGCCTGGCCGCTGGGCCGGGACGCCAACGCGGCGGGCGGCCCGCTCCGGCTCGGCGGCGAGACGTTCGACCGCGGATTGGGCCTGCATAGCCGGGCGCGGGCGGAGTTTCCCGTGCCGGCGGGGGCCGGGCGGTTCGAGGCGTGGGTGGGGCTCGATGCTGTGATCGGCGTGCGCGGCAATGTCCGCCTGGGCGTCGAAGTCGACGGAAAGCCCGCGGTCGAGCCGTGGAACATGTCGGGCGGCGACCCGGCCCGGCGGCTCGCGGTGCCGCTGCCGCGGGGGGCGAAATCGCTGGTTTTGTCGGTCGATTTCGGCGCAGGAGGCGACGTGCAGGATCACGTCAACTGGGCAGACGCCCGTTTTGTGCGGGCTCCGTGAGGTACGCATGAGAACTTGCGGCGATACTTGGAGCCGACTCGGTACCTGCATACGATTCCGGTGTTGAAATGAACTGGGACGGGGTGGGCGGCAAAGGGTCGCTCCGCGGCCGGTCCCGGATGAATCATCGTGAGGAGCGTTCGCATGTTCCGTAAGCTGGCCGGTGCGGCTATTCTCGGCGTCCTGTTCTGCGCCACCGCGGTCCTGGCCGACGAGGTCAAGGGCAAGGTGACCAAGGTCGACGACTCGGCCAACAAGATCACGATCAGCGTCGACGGCAAGGACACGGAATACACCGTGGCTTCCGACTGCAAGATGCCGAAAATGAAGGGCAAGGACGGCACCGAGAAGGAATTCACCCTGAAGGCTCTCGCCAAGATGGTTGAGAAGACGGGTGGCGTCGGCGTCAATGCGACGACCTCGAAGAAAGACGGCAAAGACGTCGTCACCGAAATCAAAATGAGCGGCGAAGGCCGTAAGAAGAAGAAGGACGCCTAATCGTCCTCCGACGGTGATTCGGCCCGCCGGGGTCCACTCCCGGCGGGCTTTTTCGTGCGCGTCCGTGTAAGATGACTGAACAATACCCGTTCGCTGGGAAACCTCATGCCGGCCCGTAAGTCTCCGAAGTCGCAGATCGTCGCCTTCAAGGTGGAAGACGACCTTGCCGAGTTCCTGAACAAGCTCCCGAACAAGTCGGCATTCATCCGCAAGGCGATCGTCGCCCAGCTCGGCATGGCGTGCCCGCTGTGCACCGGGGCCGGCGTCGTGCCTCGCGGCATCCACGATCATTACGCCCCGATCCTCGCCAAGAACAACACCCGCAAGTGCGACGTCTGCGGCGAGAAGATCGCTCTGCCGTCCGACCTGCTCCACCTCCGCGACGAAGAGCGGAGCCGGCTCGACCAGTTCTTCCACGGCGGGCCGCTCTACTGCGAGAAATGCTACACCAAGCAGCCGCCCTGCGACGATTGCGGCATGCACGTCGCCCCCGAGCGGTTCGCCGAGCACCACAAGAAGATCCACGTCACCATGTGACGCGGACGTTCGACGGAAAACAGAAAGGCCCCGGATCTCTTGCGAGATCCGGGGCCTTTTCGTTTGATATTCCCGCCCGCCGTCAGCTCTTTGCCGATTCGGCCAGGGCCCGGCCGCCGACCGGCTTGGGTTCCTTGCCTTCGCCGAAGATGAGCAGCAGCGGGGCGGCGATGTAGATCGACGAGTAGGTACCGACGATGACGCCGAGCACCATCACGAACGAGAACAGCCGGATGCTCTCGCCGCCGAAGACGTAAAGCACGCCGACGACGAGGAACACGGTGGTGGCCGCGAGCAGGGTCCGGCTCAGGGTCTGGTTGACCGAGTCGTTGATCATCTGCGGGGTAAGCTGCGGGTTCTTGCCGCGGACCTCGCGAATCCGGTCGAACACGACGATGGTGTCGTTGACCGAGTAGCCGATCAGGGTGAGCATCGCCGCGATGGCCGGGAGGTCGATCTTGAAGTCGTCGATGAGCAGCATGCTGGCGACGCCCGGCATGAACTTGACGAGGTAGTGGGCCCCGGCAATCGCGCCGAGGGTGAACGCAAGGTCGTGGATCAGGCACATGACGGCCGCGAGGCCGAAGGTCCAGTTGCCGAACCGGAACCAGAGGAACCCGAGGATCACTGCCCAGCTCAGCAAAATGGCGTAGGCGGCGCGGGCGCTCGTCTCGGCTGCGAGTTGCGCGTCGAACTTCTCGAGGCGTTCCGGTTGCGGCCGGGAGGCGAAGTCAGCCTTGGTCTGCTTCAGGATCGCGTCGAGCTTGGCCCGGTCGGCCTCCTTGGCCGGGTCGAAGGCCGAGGTCGTGATCTCGAGCGTCATGTTCTTGTAGCGGCTCTCCTGGCCTTTGCCTTCGCCACGCAGGTCGAAGGACTGCGGACCGAATCCGCCGAGCGTGAACTCGCGGGCCAGGAACAGCTTCAGGTAGCCCGGGCTGGCGTAGTCGCTGAACTCGAGCGAGACTTGCTTGCCCTTCACGTCATACTTGTCGAGCGTGATGCTCTTCAGCAATGACGAAAGCTTGCCGTCCTTCACTTCGGAAAGCAGTCGGTCGACGTTGACCTGCACGAGGTCAGCGTCCTTTTCGGTGGTGCGGACGGTGAAGAACCGGCTGGCCCCCGCCTTGTTGCCCGTGTCGCCGGCGACAAACGTCTGCTCGACCGACCAGTCGGGGAGCAGCTTGGCCCGCTCGGCGACGGTCTTTTCGCGGGCTTCCTTCGTCGCGGCCGTGCCGTCGACGGGCTCGACAAACTCGACCTGCGGCTGCGGGTCGGGGAAGTTCTTGTAGGTGATCCGGAACACCTTGCCCGCGTCGTCGATCTGGGTGGCCTGAGCGACGGCGAGGCGATCGCCCTGGGCGCTCAGGAGTTCGCGCAGTTCGCCGATGGTCCGGGCCTGGCCTTCCTTAAGCTGGCCGCCGTAGGCCGTGCCGCCGACGAAATCGACATTCAGGCCCTGCGATCCGCGGAGAAGGAACAGTGACAGGCCTACCACGGTCAGGATGATGGTGGCGGTGAACCAGTAGTAGCGTATGCTCATGAAGTCGATGTTCGTCTTCGTGAAGAACTTCCGCATCGAGAGGTTCTTGAGCCAGCCCTTGTACTGCCAGACGTCGAACAGCAGCCGGGTCATGTACAGCGAGGTGAACAGGCTGATGACGAGGCCGGCGGCCAGCGAGATGCCGAAGCCGCGGAGCTGATCGTTGCCGACGGCATAAAGCACGACGGCGGTGAAGAAGCTTGTCAGGTGGGTGTCGATGATCGTGGGGAACGCCCGGTCGTAGCCGTTCCGCAGGGCGACGGTCAGGCCAGCCCCGCGTTCGCGTTCTTCGCGGATGCGCTCGTAGATCAGCACGTTGGCGTCGACCGCCATGCCGAGCATGAGCACGAGGCCCGCGAGGCCCGGCAGCGTGAAAGTGGCATTCACGAACACCATGAAGGCGACGGTGAGCAGCAGGTTGGCCAGCAGCGCGACGCAGGCAACGCAGCCGGCGAACTGGTAGTAGAAGACCATGAACACGAGCACCGCGGCGAACGCGATGCCGACCGAGAGCAGGCCCTTGAAGATCGTGTCGCCGCCGAGCGTGGCACCGATGGTGCTCTCGCTGACGGGGATCGGCTTGATCGGGGCGGGCAGGGCACCCGAGCGGAGGATCTTGGCGAGGCGGACGCGGTCTTCGCGGGGTGAACCGCTCATCTGAATCTGGCCCGAGTTGTCGATGCGGGTCGACAGGAACGGGGCCGAGACGATCATGCCGTCGAGCACGATAGCGAGGTGGCGGAAAGTCAGGTTGACCTGCTGACCGGGGGGCGTGGGGACGTTGGAGCTGGTCAGGTTGCCGAACATCCGGCCGCCTTCGGAATCGAAGTCGAAGCTGACGGCCTGATCGAAGTCGTTGACTTCCGCCCGGCGGAGGCGTTCGCCGGTGATCGCCTGCGGCTTCCCGGCCGAGTCGCGGATCGGGTCGCGGAGCAGCATGAAGTACTCGAACTGCTTCTTGGCCCGCTCTTCTTCGGTGAGCTTTTCGTTGAGGCACGGCCGGCTGTAGAAGACGAACGAGGCTTCGCCCGACCGTCCGCCCTTGGTGTCGTTGTGCGGGAACGAGTCGACGACGATCTTGCCGTCGGTCCGGGCCTGGGCCAGCTTCTTCCACCGGTCGGACACGCCGGACATGGCGTTCGAAAGGCCCAGCGACATCCGCTCGGTCTTGTCGAGTTCCACCCACATGTACGAGTACTTGTTCGGGTCGTCGGCCTGAGCGGCGACCGGCGGCGGGGCAAAGCCCCGACGGGCGCGGGAGTCGAGTTCGGCCTTGTTCTTCGGGTCTTCCATGAACTTCCGGGCCGCGTCGATGCCCGGGCGGTCGTCGGTGCCGTTGGCCGCGATGCGGAACTCGAGGCTCCCCTGCCGGGCGATCAGCGACTTGGTCTCTTCGACCAGCTCGGCGGAGAAGTCCTTGCGGTTGCCGGTCGAGCTGAAGCTGTAGTTGGCCGCGATGAAATCGTTGACATCCTTCTCTGCGATCGGCTTGTACGCGCCGACGAAGAACTTCTTCACCTCGTCGGCGGTCAGGCCGGTGGCCTTCACGGCCTCGGCGACGCCGTCGATGTTGCCGACGGCCAAACCGTCGAGTTTCACGTCCTTCACCTTGTCCGCGAACTGCGTCTGGAACTTGGCGAGGACGTCGGTCCAGACTTTCTTGTCGAGGGCGGTGCGGATGCGGAAGCCGAGGTCGCGGGAGCGGTCGCGGTCGACGTTGAGGTCGACGCCGGCCAGAGGGGCCTTCCACTCGGGATTGCTGCGGACTGCCTCGAGCAGCGCGTCCCACGCCTGCTGCTTGATGACGGCCTGGTGCGAGCCGCCGGTGGGCAGGATGATCTCGTAGCGGGTGTTGCCGCCGACGGGGCGGATGGTGACGTTGTAAAGGTCGTTGGGGTCGATGCGGCGCTTGAGGAACTCGACCATCTTGGCCGGCTCGAGCTTGGCGAGGGCGTCTTCGCCGGCCGTGTCTTTCAGCTTCTCGACGTCTACTTCGTAGACAAGGATGGTGCCGCCGATGAGGTCGACGCCGAGCTTGAACCCGCCTTCGCCGCGGGTGTACTTCCGGCCTGCCCCGGCCACGACCCAGCCGCTGACCAGCACGGCCAGCAGGCAGAGAAAGGCGCGGTAGTGGAACGGGCGCATGAACCGACTGCACGCCCAATACAGTCCGTAGGTCACCGCGACGACCGCGGCGACGATCAACAGGCTCTGCCAGACTTCATAGTTCATGATCGATACCGTTCCTGAGAAGAGGTCAGGCCCCATCCTTGGCGGGCGCGTCTTCGGATTTCAGAATGCGGGTGATGCTGCCGCGGAGCACGCGGATCTTGGTCGCACCGTTGTCGTCGACTTTCACCTGCACGTCGTCTTCGCCCTTGCCCAGTTGCACCACCGTGCCGATCAGAAAGCCGTTCACCAGCACGCGGTCGCCCTTTTTGAGCGCGGCCAGCATGTCCTTACGGACGCGCGACTCGCGCCGCATCGGCAGGACAATCAGCACCAGGAACAAAAGCAGGGGGGCGACGAGGAAGATGAACGTGTCGAGACCGGACCCGGCCGGGCGGGCGGGATCGGCGTCGGCGAGCAGGAAACTGGTCAATTCGGCGGCAATCACTGCGTGTCCTTACCTTCGGCAAAGAGAGAATTCTATGCTTTTTCGGCCCATCGGGCCACACAATTGGCGACGTAGTCCGGATACCGCCCGGCGATGATCGCAGCGCGGGCGTTTCGCATCAAGTCCAAGTAGTAAGCGATGTTGTGGAGGCTCACCAGCGTCGGGCCCAGCATCTCGCTGGCCGCGAACAGGTGATGCAGATAGCCGCGGGAGAAGTTTGTACAGGTATAGCACCCGCAGGCCGCGTCGAGCGGGCCGGGGTCGGCTGCGTGCCGGGCGTTTCGCAGTTTCACGACGCCGAAGTGGGTCAGGGCGTGGGCGTTCCGGCCGTTGCGGGTCGGCAGCACGCAATCGAACATGTCGATGCCCGCGGCCACGCCCACGAGCAGGTCGAGCGGCCGGCCGACGCCCATCAGGTACCGCGGCTTCCCAATCGGCAGCAGGGCCGCGCTGGCGGGCAGGGCCGCGTGCATCTGCTCAGGCGCTTCGCCCACGCTGAACCCGCCGAGCGCGTAGCCCGGGAAGTCGAGGTCCACCAGCGGCTCGGCGCATTTGCGGCGCAGGTCGATGTCGAGGCCGCCCTGCACGATGCCGAACTGCGCCTGATCAGGCCGGGTGTGCGCCGCCTTGCAGCGCCCGGCCCACAAAATGCTGCGATTGACCGCCCGCTCCATGACGTCGCCGGCCGCCTGGGCCGGGGGGCACTCGTCGAGGCACATGGCGATGTCGCTGCCGAGTTGCTCCTGAATCTGCGTCGCCGACTCGGGGGTGAGTTCGAGCAGTCGCCCATCGATGTGCGAGCGGAAGGTCGCGCCGTGATCGGTGATCTTGCGCTGGTGTGCGAGCGAGTAGACCTGGAAGCCGCCCGAGTCGGTGAGGATCGAGCCGCCCCAGTGCATGAACTGGTGCAACCCGCCGAACGACGCCACGCGCTCTGCACCGGGGCGCAGTGCGAGATGGTACGTATTGCCGAGGATGATGCTCGCGCCGACCCCGGCCACCATCTCGGGGGTCAGGCCTTTGACCGTGGCCTGCGTACCGACGGGCATGAAGATCGGCGTCTCGACGATCCCGTGCGGCGTCGTCAGCGTGCCGGCCCGGGCGGTCTCGCATTGGTGTTCGACCTGGAAGGAAATCGCGGCCATGGACGCATCCGGGAACAGGGGAAGGGGTGAGCAGGCGAAGGAAGCCCTTCCACCCGCTCACCCCTTCCGGAGAAATCGATAACTAGGCCCGGCTCAGTCGCCGCGGAGCTTCAGGCCGTAGGTGACGAGCTTTTCGCGGACTTCGGTGAGCGAGGTCACGCCGAAGTTCTTGGCCTCGAGCAGTTCGTCGGCGGTGCGCTGGCAAAGTTCGCCCAGCGTGCCGATACCGAGCCGGCTCATGCACTTGCGGGCACGCACCGACAGGTTCAACTCGCTGACCGGCTTGCCCAGCACGGCCTGCTCTTCGGGCGAAAGCTGCTGCTGCGGGCGGTACCGCGGCTCGTAAGGCAGCCCCTCGTTGATCGACTGGCCGACCCGCAGGCCCTTCGACTTCATGAGGTCGTGGACCTCGTCGAGCGAGGTCTCGCCGAAGTTCTTGCTGGCGAGCAGCTGCGCTTCCGTCACGCGGGTGAGGTCGCCGAGCGTGCGGATGTTCATCTTCTTCAGGCAGTTGCGGGCCCGGACCGACAGCTCGAAATCGGTGACGTTCAGGTCGAGGACCTGGGCAAACTTGCTCGACGGCGTGTCGTCGTCGGAGTGGTAGTACATCGTCTGGCCGGCCTGGGCGTCCTTCAGGAACAGCCGGGCGCGCTCGTCGTTCGGGTCGGCCTTCAGCATCCGGCCGTAGCACTCGGCCGCCTTGTCGTACTTGCCCGTGTCTTCGTAGAGGATGCCGAGGTTGTTCACCGCGCCGATCGAGATCGGCGGGTACTTCAGGCACCGCTCGTACAGGCCGATGGCCTCGTCGTCGTTGCCGGCGAGGTCGTTGAGGTAGCCGAGCTGGAACAGCGCGCCGGTGTGCGACGGGTCGAGCTCGACCGCCCGCTCCAGCGACTTGATCGCGGCCGCCTGGTGCCCTTCCGCCCGGGCGACGCCCGCGGTCTGGAAGTGGTATTCCGACGAGTGGCTTTCGAGGTCTTTGTGCTTTTCGAGCAGGTGCTTGGCCTTCGTGGCGTCGCCCTGCTTCAGGTGCAGGCCCACGCGCTGGAGGTTGACCTGACTCGCGGTGTAGCCGGCCTTCTCCGCCTTGTCGAACGCCTTCATGGCTTCTTCAGGCTTGTGCCGGGCGGCGAGCGCCTTGCCGAGGTAGAAGCTGCCGAGCGCGGTCTCGGCATGTTGCAGGTTGTCGACCGCCCGCTCCATGTAGCCGAGGAAGTAGTACGCGATGCCCAGCTTCAGGTGCAGCTTGGCCTTCGCGCCCTGGCCGGCGTCGATCTTCTTCTGCAATTGCTCGGCCGCCTCGCGCAGGCTGCGGAGTTGCGTCCCGCCCTGGGCCAGGCCGTTCCGCAGCTTTTGGACGGTGCCCGCGTCGCAGTCTTCGTGTTCGACGAGCAGGGCTTTCAAATCGATGAGCGGTTCGCTCATGGTACGCAGTCTCTCCGGGACACTCGAAGGTGGAGTGGATCAAGAATGATATAGGAAACATGGCCGATCCTGCAACCCCGCCTAGCAACCGGCGTGCCATCGGCTAATCCACCCGGCCCGACAGCACCCACCGCTCCCGGACGATACGCCACTGCCCGCCGGACCGGAAAAGCTGGATCACCCAGGTCTGCCGCCCGCTCCGCGGCGTGTCGCCCTCGATGGCCACCGTGGCATGATCGTCGCGCCAGTAGCCGGTGATGGTCACCGGTTCGATCGGCCGACTGGATTGCCACGCGTCCCAGTCGATGTCGTGCAGGTAGCTCGCCCGCTCGGGTGCGGATAGCTCGAGGATGCGCGGGAGGTTTCTACCGTGGACGGCCGCGTTGTACTCCCGGCAGATTCTGTACGGCTCATCGTTCGGGGTGATCGGTCGACCGTTTCCGGCATTGACCGTGTCATCGATCGCGCCCGCCGCCCGGAGTACCGCCACGCACTCGTGCCGCTCGGCCCCGATCGCCGCGACGAGCGCGGTGCGGAGCGACTTCGGATTGCGGGCGTTGATGTCCGCACCGCCGGCCAGCAAGGCTTTGACGACCTCCGCCCGGCCACTCGATGCCGCGGCCATCAGCGCCGTATTACCCTCTTTGTCGGTCGCGTTCGGATCGATGCCGCGCTCGACGAGCAGGGCGACCATCGTGGCATCAGTCGCGTCCCAGAGCGCGGACCTCTCCGACGAGTCCTTGCGCGACCCCGGCTTGAGCCCGCGGACGAAGGCCGACTCGACCCCGGCCGGGTCGCCGTCGGCCACGGCCTTCGATAAGCGTGTGGCGAGTTCCTTCTGCCGTTCGGGGGCGTTGCGGTACAGTTGCATCCCGACGGTGGCGATTCCGTTGATGAGTGCCAGGCCGAGGATCCCGCCGATCAGATTGCTGAAAAACGACCGCCTCTGTCTCGCGAGAGCCGCCCTGGGCTCGCCGGTGTAGATGGTGAGTATGTTGCCGTCGCGAGTGACCGTGGAGGTCAGGCCGCCGAGCTGGCCGTCGCAATAGCCGACGATGGTCACGACATCGCCCGGCGCGACGATCTTCTCCGTGAAGGTCGGCAGCGTGAACTCGGCCCCGGAGTCTTCCGATTCGAGCCAGGCGCAGTCGGCCAATGCGATCAGACGCCAGTGCTGGACGAATGATTCCTCCTGCGTACTTAGCGTCGACCACAGCCTCTTCGCACCTTTCAACACGTTCAGTCCGCTGTAGTCCTGCCATTCGGTTTCGCGGACGAATCGGGTGATCCGGGCGAGGTCGGCCCGGCGGGCGAAGGTACGCGCGGGCAGGGCGTCGAGGTCCGGCATGCCGAAGATGCGGACAGCCTCGAAGTCGTTTCGGACGGCGAACGGTACTTTGCCGACCCCGCCGAAGTCCTTGACGGACACCGTGCGGGTCGAGTCGTCATCCGACTGCGGGACTTCGGAGTCATGGGAGATGTCGATCTCGTACAAGACGCACGGCTTGCCGGAAAACGGCGCCTGCATCGTCGCGCCGATAGCCTCGACGCGCCCGGCGACGGCGGCCCGCCGCCCCTCCACCGGCGACTCCCCGGCTACCGCCCGCCCGATCAGCCGGGCGTTGCCCCACGCCCGCGCCGCGTTCCAGAGTGCGCCGACGGCCAGCAGGTTCGCAAACGCCAGCCCCGCCGACACGCCCCACGCGACCGGCGTGTCCACAGAACGCACCACGACCGGATGCACCAGCGCGATCAGCCCGCCACAAAGCAACAGACTCGTCAGACAGCCATAGACCATGGCGAGATTCTAACAGAAAGCAGCGATGTGCGACTCGGGCGTTACTTCGACTTCATCGGCAGGTCGGCCGTATTCGCGCCGGGGCGGATGCGGAATCGGAAGCCGCTCGTTTTCTGGTCGCCGTACTTCACCGGCGAGCGGAGCTTGGGTTGTGGCGGCTGATTCGGGTCCGGCGACGGCACCGCCTCGACGATCCGCACGGCCACGTCGTATTCGCCCGGCTCGATCGCGACCCGGCCGTCGACGCTCGCCAACTCATACCGGCCCGACGCGGTGATCGTCCCGTAATACAGCGTGCCGTCCTCGACCGGGTAAAACGTCACGGTGCCGGTATTCACCGGCGTGCCGTCGAGCGTGACCAACCCGGTCACCCGGACCGGCCCCCCGCCGCACCCGACCATTACCACCACCAACAGTGACCAGACTGTCATCCGGAGGTCAGGGTAGCTCGGCATTCTCGCCTCGTGCTTTCGTGCTGAGCGCCCGATAAATGCTCTGCTTGATCCCGTTGGCGACGAACTGCACCGACCCGTCGGCCATGCAAAAATTGGCCCCGCCGGGATGCTCGCTGCGGAATCCCATCACGTTCCACCAAAGGCTCGGGTCGGGAGGCTGTGGCTTGTAGTTCAGCGGGGCGTAGCAACTGGCGTGGTCGCCGTTGGCGTAGAACGCGGCCGAGTGGTTGTTGTACCGCGGCACGTCTTCGCCCATCAGAAACGTGTTCGACGTGCCGTCCTGGATGTGAATGATCGAGACCCGGTCCTGATAGCTGTTGCGGTAGAAGATCCCGTTGCACTTGTTGGTGAAGAACGTCGGTGGCAACGACCCCTGATGGATCGAGACAGTGTATCCCATGTCGGTGTCGCCGATGCAGCCCTTGTAACTCGTGACCGCGACCGGCTGCCCGTAAAGCTGGTACTGCGTCGTGATCACGCGCGGTGAATTGTCCGACGGGCAGACGAGGTTCGGCAGTATCGTCGTCAGGAAGGGTCGCACCGACGGGTTCATGATCCCGCCGGTGCCACTGATCATCGAGCCCGTCCGGCTCGGCTCGAACCGTTGGGCCAGCGAATCCTGCTCGAAGAAGGGCAGGGCCTCCAGAATCCAACCGCGGCCCGTCAGCTTATTGGCCGGCGCGGGGCTGGAACCTTCGCTCTCGAAGCTGACGCTGATGGGAAAGAAACCGTATTGCTCGTGATAATTGACGGCTGCCAGGCCGAGTTGCTTGAGATTATTGGCACACTTGAGCCGGTTGGCCGCTTCGCGGACCTTTTGCACGGCCGGGAGGAGCAGCCCGATCAGAACGGCAATGATCGCAATGACGACGAGCAACTCGATGAGCGTGAAGCCACGCCTCAGACGTGCGAACATTCAACGAGCCCCCGAGTCGGTCCGGCCATGATACCCCACTCAACCACCCACAGCCAAGTCGGAATCCGCTTTCCGCGATCCGCCAAACAATTACCTGACTGATCCATCTGCATTCTGCAATCTGCATTCTGACTTCTGCAATCTTCCTACTCGTATCATTTCTCCATGAAGGCGGCTGATCGTTCCGATCCTCCCTGTTACGCGATGGTGGTGCCCGGGCTGGAGTCTGTGGCGGCCGACGAGATCACGCGCGATCTGGGAGGCACCGTCCGGAAGATCGACCGCGGGATCGTGATCTTCCGGGTGCCGCACATCGGGCCCGAGCTCCTCCGGCTGCGGACCGTCGAAGATGTCTTTCTGCTCGCCTGGGGCACCGACGCGCTGACCCGGCGGGCGGCCGACCTCGAGAGCATCCGCAAGTGGACCGCCCGCGATGCCGACTGGGCCAATCTCCTCCGCATCCACCACTCCATCCGCCCAAAGCCAGCGGGCAAGACCTCCTGGCATGCCGTCACGCAGATGCAGGGCGAGCGCGGCTATCGCCGGACCGACGCCCGCGACAAGCTGCTCGAAGGCCTCACCGGTCACATTCCCGCCGGCTGGCCGATCGTCGACGATAACGCGGCCGTCGAGGTCTGGCTGACCCTGCAGGACTCGATGGCCGTGTGCGGCGTCCGCCTCAGCGATTCCTCGATGCGTCACCGGACCTACAAGCAGGAGCACCGCCCGGCGTCGCTCCGGCCCACGGTCGCGGCCGCGATGGCCCGCCTAGCCGGGGCCGGGCCCGATGCCGTGATCCTCGATCCGTGCTGCGGCATGGGCACGATCCTGGCCGAGGCAATCGCGCTGGCCCGTTCGCGCGGGTTCACCGTGACGGCGATCGGCGGCGACACCGAGTGGGGCGCAGTAAGTGGGGCGGGGGTCAACCTTCGCCGGGGCGTCGGCCTCGCCCGGTGGGATGCGCGGGAGTTGCCACTGGCAACGGAGTGCGTCGACAGGATTCTTGCGAATCCGCCCTTCGGCAAGCAACTGAGTACGCCCGAAGAGGTGCCGGGGTTGTATCGTGATATGGTGAGGGAATGGGACCGGGTTCTCCGGCCCGACGGCCGGGCGGTTGTGCTGGTCGCCGAGCACGACGCGCTCACGCGGCCCGCGCTGGCGCGGGGCTGGGTAGGCGTCCGGCAATTGCGGGTCCGGGTTCTCGGCCAGTTGGCGACCCTGAGTGTATGGAGGAAGCCTCCGCGGTCGGCCTGAAGCCGGCGGAGCATATTGCGGAAGCGGAACCAATGCCGATCTACACCTGCCCCGAATGCCAGGCCCAGTTAAAGAAGAAAGAACCGCTCGAGCCGGGCAAGAAGCTGAAGTGCTCGGAGTGCGACCACATCTTCGCGCCAGTGCCAAAAGCCGCCGCGCCGAAAAAGCCGGCCGCCCCGCCGCCGTCCACCGGCCCCCGCAACCGCTTCGACGACGAAGGGCCGATGAACTACGGCCTCGCCGGCGAGGAGGCCGAGAAGCAGGAAGACATTGAAGAACGCGCCAAGGCCTTCGGCCCCATGAAGGAGCGGTTCGAGAAGAGCAAGCGCGGCCCCGCCATCCAACTGGTCGTCAAGCCGTCGAATGTCCTTCTCCTGTGGGGCTGCATCGCCTGCATCATGGGCGTGACCACCGGCGTCGTCGCCACGTGGGACATGATCTTCAAGCGGGAACAGGTCGAAGAGAAGAAGAAACGCTCGCTGTACGAGGTCGGCGAGAAGAAGACGAAATACGTCGAGCTCTCCACCGACGAGTTCCGCAACCGGCTCCTGTGGCTGGCCGGCGGCGTCGCGTACTTCTGCTGGGGGGCGGCGGTCTGCGGCGGGGCTTCGAAGATGCACGAAGTCCGCGTCTACTGGATGGCCATGCTCGGCTCGATCATGGCATTGCTGTGCCCGGTCTTACCTTTGGGGATACTGCTCGCCATGTGGGCCTACGAGGGCGCGGAGTCGCCCGACATGGCCCTCATGGGCCCGGCCGTGATCTGTTTCATGGCCGGGCTGCCCGTCACCGCACTGTGCATCAACACGCTCCTGCAGAAGAAGGTCAAGGAAGGCTTCGCCGACGACGAGGAAATTGTCTGATGCCCAGCGCATACATGCCGCTCTGGCCGGCCGTCAAAGACCGGCTTGGCGGCCCGGTGCTGGTGCTGCTCGGCTCGCCACGGACCGCCGGCGATCTCGTCGAAGCCGTCGGCCGGCCCGACTCCGTCTGCTGGCAGATCGACGGCTATCAGGGCGACCGCCTGCAGGAGGAACTCGTCGTCCGCGGCCTCACCGCCCGCGTCGAAGTCACGCCCGATCTGTGGGACCTCCCGGCCGAGTTCGGCGCGGTCGTGTTCCCGTCGCCGCCGTCCGGCGAGCGCGAGTTGAAGCTCGACCTCGTTGATCAGTCATTCCATGTCCTGAAGCAGCGTGGCATGCTGGCCGTGCTGTCGCCCGTGAACAAAGACAAATTCTATCCGCCCCTCATGAAGAAGGTGTTCGGCAAAGTCGCCCTCGAAACGGGCAAGCTGGGCACAGTGCTCTGGAGCGTCCGCGACGGCGAGCGGAAGCGCCGCCGGCACGAGCAGACGTTCTCGGCCCGCGTCCGGCCGAAGGAGTACGTCGAGTTTCTGACCCGGCCAGGGTTGTTCTCGTACGGCAAACTCGACGACGGCACGCGCTCGCTGCTCGACGTGTTGGAAGTCCGGGAGGGCGAGCGGATCGTTGACCTCGGCTGCGGGTGCGGTGTCGCGGGCATCGTGGCCGCTCTGCGGGCCGGCGAGACCTCGTCGCTCACGCTCGCCGACTCGAACGCCCGGGCCATCGCCGTCGCCAGGCTCAACATCGAGAAGCACGGGTTGAAGCACGCCGAAGCGATCATGACGAACAACTTCCAGGACCTTCCCGAGAAGAAGTTCGACCTCGCCCTCGCGAACCCGCCGTACTTCGCCCACGGCACGATTGCCGCGCTGTTCGCCAAGTCGGCCCATCGGCTCCTGAAGCGGGGCGGCCGGCTGTACCTCGTCACCCGCCAGGTCGAAGAGGTCGCGGCCATCCTCGAAGAACTGTTCGAGCCGCCGCTGATCCTCGCGCGGCGGGATTACGCCGTGCTGGTGGTGACGCGATTATGACGGCCGAGCAGGTGATCCGCGAGCTGGGCCTGGTCCCGCTCCCGGCCGAGGGCGGGTATTACCGCGAGACCTTCCGCAGCCCGATCACCGTCGGCCACCGCTCGTGCGGCACGGCCATCTACTACTTGCTGACGAACGACAGCCCCTCGCGCCTGCACCGCGTCTCGTCGGACGAGCAGTGGCACTTCTACCTCGGCGATCCCGCCGAGCAGATCCAATTACTGCCGGACGGCATGGCCCTGCGCCACATCCTGGGCACCGACCTCCTGGCAGGCCAACGCCCGCAACTCATGGTCCCCGCCCGCGCCTGGCAATCAACAAGGTTGCTCCCCGGCGGCCAATGGGCCCTCTGCGGCGCGACAGTAACCCCGGGCTTCGAGTTCACCGACTTCGAAATCGGCGAAGAAGAGATACTCGCAGTAGAACACGCCGCGTGGGCGAAGATGCTGGGGCGGGGTTGATTTGGGTCATTGTAACTCTATCGCAAGTATGGATGGTCATTCTCACCCGCGGATCATTAAGTCGCTCCGTCAACAAGCAAGTGGTTTGCGGTCATTGCTGATCGTCCGACCACAGCTAGCGGACGAGGCATACGGGCTACAATGTCAATAATCCCGTTGCGTGGCCGGTGAAAATGCGTGGAGACAAATGGCCAAACAAAGGTGGCCAATTGCGGCGGCACAAGTTTGCGGAGGCGCAAACCTCATTTAGGGGCCAGTCTTGAAAGCGCTTTGAATACCGGGAGAAACGGCTCCAAATCGTCGCGGGAAATAGTCTTGTCGGCGACGAACTCGGCCAATAGCTTCTGTTTGAAAGAACTCTTCGCAGACTTTCGATCCTTGTTGTCCGCCGAAGTAAGCGCCATTACAAGATCTGTGTTTTCGCTATGAACCTTTGAAAGCACTCTCTCAGGCAAGAGACCCTCTATACACTGCTTTCCTGGCTTGTTCGATCCAACTGCTAGGTACCCCGTGTTCTCCTCAAGTCCGACTTGCGCCATGGTTCGTTCTAGGTCCTGCTTTGCGTCAAGGTCAAACGTGACCAAGACCTTCTTAAACTTGTCGATAATGAACTTTAGCAGAATCGAGTTCTTTAGCGAATCTTTGCCTTCGTACGGAACGATCTCCAGCCCTTCAGGAAGGACCAAGTCTGCGAAACCGAGACGGTTAATCTGCTCATAGTATAATTTATCAATCTCGCCTTCAACAAGTAGCACACACTGCTTGCCGCTAAACAGTACCTCTTTCCAAGGAGAGAATTCAGCGTTATTCAGCCCTAGGATGTTGCCGAATGGCTCCATCCAGTTGTCATCTTTGATCTCAATAACTTCTGTGCTCTTGGTCTTGCCATAGGAGATTTTTCTGCCCAAAAGAACGTTGGATTGAGCATCGCTTTGACACAGCATGTATGGGCTATGCGTGGTGACCACGGTTTGGATTTGAAGTTCGTTTGCGAGATCAATGAGTACGCGACCGAATTCGGCCTGTGCAGAAGGGTGAAGAAAGCTCTCAGGCTCCTCAATTAGGATGATCGGCGTTATCTTGTTCTCATCTGGCTTAGATCTGATTCGTGTAGCTTGAAGGATTGACATCATTATCTGAGTTTGGTTCTTTGTTCCGCTACCCCAGTCGTTTAGCGGAATGTCGACGTTTTTGTCTCGAAGGTTGACCGCAAAAGGGATTGATCCCGTAAACATGTCTTCAGGAATAGAAAAGTCGACTTCGTACTTCTCCTCCAGATGGCCCAAAAGTTCGGACAATTCTGTCTTGTGGGCCTTAGAGATCTTCTTTATCTTCGCCTGCACGCGGGCGAGCTCTTGCGAAATTTCCTTCAATTCATCGGCTGTGAATGTCAGTTCATGTAGGTGACGCCCGCCAGCACCAAAAATCGGAGAAAACGCGTGGGCCGAATCGTGCATGAAGGCCAGATTAGAGGACTTCAGCTTTTGAAGGACCTCTTTTGATGCAAACGTGGACAGTTCCTTCTGATTCACCCAACATGTGCAGAGCGTTTCGTCGCTTGCACCGCACGAGACTTGAACGTCAAGTGTGGCATGATTTGGCGGTAACTTCTCTTCATTAAACTTTTCTATGAACTGGAAAAGGCCCGGATCCTCAGTTGGTGAGACGGTAACCACGTATCTGAAGACAATGTCTTCGTCTTTTTTTGCCCACTGTGTCCGATCGTCGCGGTATGTGATTTCGTCGCGACGGCGATAGAAGTAAAACTCTCTCGAGTTGTCTCGGAAAGTGTGACGGATGGCTCTTAGTAACGTAGTCTTGCCTGCGTTGTTTTGACCAGAGATGGCAGTATAGAAACCACTGAACCGGACGCATACGTCCTCAAGTGTTCGGAAGTTCTTTACGTGGATGGATGACAGTTTCATGCTGGGGCGCTCCATTCTCGGTTATTGCGGGGACTAAACAGGTCACATGCGGAGTTTCGGCGAATGCCGCCAAACCGCGGTAGTCAGCATCGGCGCGTCGTCAGTCATTCTGGCGACCAAACAGGCTACTTGCAACTCGTGATTCTGCTTGTTTGGTAAACCTAGCTCACCGGCTCCGCCGGGGAACGCCCTCATCCCGGCTTCGCCGCCTGCTGCAGCGACCTGCGCATCGTCAATACGCCATCATACGCGGCCGAGCGGAACGCGAGGTACTTGGCGAGCGTCGGTGCGTTAGCACGAACTGGTCCCGCGCGAGGACATCGACGCCGCGGGCCGTGGCAAGCGTTCACGTCGGGCTGACGCCTCGATGATCGCCTTCCATCGTCCCCGGCCGGGTTTTCACGCCGGAGGCGTCGAAGGTCAACAGCCCGGGGTGAGCGGTACTCCGCGCTACCCCGGGAATCGTGCCAACAAACGAATTCCGCCCCGGATGGGGCTGGGGGAATCGTGTGGGACAAGCCGCGTCTCCCGACCCCTACGGGGTGGTGATTCCAGAGGGGTGAGCCGACCTGGGGTTCGCCGAGTACGGCTCACCCCAGGCTATTACCCTTCGACGCCTCCGGCGTGACACCCCAGGACGATCTGTGGCGAGCGTCGGTGCGTCAGCACGACGTGGTCCCGCGCGACGGCGTCGACGCCACGCGACTCGGATTTCTTGTAGTCTGGTCACTTTGTGGCTAGGATGCCCACACCACTTCAGAGATCCAGCCATGAAACCCTACTGCCTGCCGACCTGGCTCGTGCGCACGGCATGCGCTCTTGTGATCGCGCTTCTCGTCTTGCCCGCGGCTCAGGCCCAGCCGATCCTCTACGTCGCCAATGCGGGCAGCGATACCGTGGGAGCGTACAACGCGACGACCGGGGCGCCGATCAATACCGCTCTCGTCAACGCAGGGCAAGGAATGGACGGCCCCACCGGCATCGCGCTGGGGCCGAATGGGCTGTACGTCACCGGCTATTTCAACAACCGGGTCGGCCTCTTCAACGCGACGACCGGTGCGACGATCAACTCCAGTCTCGTCATCGGTCCCCAGGGGCTCCAGAATCCCAACGGCATCGCTGTAGACGCGAACAACAACCTGTTCGTCGCCAACTTTGATTCCCACACTGTCAGCCGTTACAACGCGACGACCGGCGCGACATTGAACTCGGCGTTCATCACCTCGGCACAGGGACTGAACGGCCCATCGTTCCCGCTCGTGCTGCCCGGCAATCGGCTTCTGGTGGCCAGTCAGAACAGCAACGCGGTCGGGCTGTTCGATGCCATGACCGGCGCGACCATCAACAACTCGTTCATCACGGGGCTGAGCAGCCCCCAGCAAATGACAACGGATTTCGCCAACCACCTTTTCGTCGCGAACTTCAATAACAGCACGATCGGAAAGTACGACGCGACCACCGGCGCGGTCATCGACGCCAACTTCATCACGGGACTGAGCAACCCCGTGGGTCTGGTCTACGACGGCAACAACCACCTTTTCGTAACCGGCTACGGCGACTCGGCCGTACGTCAGTACGACGCCACCACGGGTGCAGCCATCAACACGACTTTCATCACAGGCCTGAACCAGCCCTACGGTCTGGCGATCATAGCCGTACCGGAGCCGTCCAGCATGGTCCTCGTGGCATTTGCCGTGGCCACGGCTCACCGCATCCGCCGATATCGCCGACGGTAGTGCCTGTTGCATTCCTGCCGGACAATAGTAAGCCTGCTGCAAGCGGGCATACGTCCCGCCGGTCAAACCTGGCGACAGATCGCAGCAAGTTCAACTCGGCTTTCAGCAAGTGCGACACGTCGCATGGCATCGTGGCCAAACATCTGTTTACCGGTTCACTTTCTACCCGGGTGCCTCAACCGGACGACGTCTGGCGTCACCACCGTGAACGCCCCGGCCAGTTCTTCCTCGTTATCCCTTACGACTTGAGACACGACCTCAGTCTTGGCCACATTGTCCAACCCCTCGAGTCGGAGCAGCATCACACCCGCGTGTGACAGCCCGCGGCGGTAGACCAGTTCGCCGAAATCCTAATCCTCGGTGATCAATACAGCATTGGCATCCGCCGACCGACGCAAAAACTTCCTCATCAGCTACGCTCGGTGCCAGCTCAGTAATCCAATCAATGGCGTGGCCGTCCTCGCGAAGCCGTTCGACGACGCGCCGGTCGATGTTCTCGTCGGCTAGAAAATTCATGCGGATTGCCGGGCGACCGGGCGGACGACCTCCGCGCCCAGTGCGTTGGCCGCGAACTCAAGCGCGGCACTGATGCCTTTGCGGGTCAACCGTGGATGTGAGTCGAGAAGTTGGTCGACGCTTTCACCGGCTCCGAGTTTACGCAAGATCATTTCGACCGTGAGCCGGGTGCCGGCAACAACGGGTTTGCCCATCATGACGGTCGGTTCTGATGTGATCGTCGGTTTGTCCATTGGAATCCCCCGACCCGATACTACACCAAGTCCGCCCTGGCGACAAGCGCCTGACATGCCGCAGCCGTTTGACCACTGTTTGGGTGTCCCGAACTTGCTTGCCGCCGACGCCCGCCAGAACTCTTCCCGACACCTGACACCTGACACCTGACACCCGACACCCACTTTCGTCCATTCGTCCAGTTCGTTTAATTCGTCCCCAACGGGGTGGGGCACATGGCGAAAACGAATGTGCCGCAACTCGTTCCGGCGCGCAACACCCTTGCTGAGAGCCAGTTGCGGCTGGCAACAGCCCCACCGTCCGATAAATGCGTCCCGGGAGGCAGGCTATCTCGGTCACCGGTCGCGGACGTTGAACTCGAGCTTCCAACTGTCCGCGCCGTCCCGGCTTCGGCAACTCAACTCGAGCAGGCCCAGTTCCGTCACGCGGGCGTGCAGGTGGACCGGCACCACCCGGCCCGGCGTCTGGCCGCGGGCTTCGAGCGTCGCGGCAATCGGGTCCAACTCATCGATTGTGTCCGACCAGTCTTCGACGAGCGTGCCCGGCCCGTCTTCCCGCCGCACGGAGCTTCCTAAGAACCGGAACTCCACAGGTTCACCGACCACCAGACCGAACTCCTGGCCGGGCACGTCGGCCTCCGTCCCTTCCTCCATGCCGAACGGCGCGACGCACAGCGCTTTCACCGGTGCGACCGCGCCCGGCACGGCGGGCAGCGCGGTCTCGATGCCGATGTAGTAAGCCCGCGCAGTACCGCCACGGATGCGGACGCCTTTGCCCCGGCGGACGAGGCCGTAGTACGCCGCCCCGCGCGAGACCGCGAGGTCGAGGTCGTTGCCGGCCAGGATGCGGGTGCGTTCGCCGCCGGCCTGCTGGGCCCAGCCGTCGAGCACCTGGGTAAGCCGGTCGCGGAGCGGGTCAGCCTTGAAGCAGCCACCGTTGAACAGGATGGCCGCGGGCAGGGCGTTGCCGCGATCCTTCAGCGACTCGGCCTGCCGGGCGAGGAACGCCGCAAGGTGCTTCGTCACGGCCGGGTCGGCCGCGTACGGCAGGCCCAACTCCGTGAGGCCCATCATCCGCGACCGGGCCGGCTGAGCGTCGACGGGGATCACGGGGAAGAAGCCGTCGACCAGCACCGTCTCCACATCCGCCCGGCTGAGTTCGGTTTGCAGCGTGCCGCCGATGACCTTGCTGCCCCGGCCCAGCACCGTCACCGGCGCGGACTTCAGCTTGGCGTCGGAGAGCAGCGTCTCCTTGGCCCGCCGGCACGAGTGCGTGAGCAACTGCATCTGGGCCGAGTCGAGCTTCACACCCTTCTCGGCAAACTGCCGGGCCGCGTGATGGGCCAGCGCGAGGTCCATGTTGTCGCCGCCGAGCAGGATGTGATCGCCGACGGCCAGGCGGGTCAGGGCGAGGTTTCCATCTTCCGATCCGACCTCGATCAGAGTGAAGTCGGTAGTGCCGCCACCAAGGTCCGCCACCAGAATCAGTTCGCCGATCTTGACCTGCTTCCGCCACTTTTCGCGGTGAACGTCGAGCCAGGCGTAGAACGCGGCCTGCGGCTCTTCCAGCAGCGTGAGATGTACCAGACCCGCGGCCTTGGCGGCTTCGACGGTCAGTTCCCGCGCGGCCGCGTCGAACGACGCGGGCACCGTCAGCACGACCTCCTGCAAGTCGAACCGCGCGGCCGGCTTGTCCGCCGCCATCGTGTGGTTCCACACTTCGGCCAGGTGCTGGAGATAGAGTCGGGTCGCTTCGAGTGGCGAAACGTGCTTGGTGGTCTCGGGAGCTTTCCACGGCAGGATCGGCGCACGCCGATCGACGCCTGGATGGCAGAGCCACGACTTCGCCGATGACACGAGCCGGGTCGGCACCTGACTGCCGAAGGCGCGGGCGAACTCGCCGACGGCATAATCGCGGTCGGGTGCCCAAGGTAGGCGCAGCGCACCCGCCGGCTGTTCCCCGGCCCCCGGCAGGTACAGGAACGAGGGCAGGGTGTTGCGGTCGCCGACATCGCCAGCCGCCACGACCTGCGGCAGGGTGAGCTGACGGATCGGGGCGTCTTCCCCCTCCGCCGTATCGACGTAGGCGAGCGTGCAGTTGGTGGTGCCCAGATCGATACCGATGACGAATCGTGCGCGCGACATGCCGTGCTTCCTGGGGCGAACGGATCGCCCTTATTCTATGGGGCGAGGACTGCTACAGACGCTCCCGCGGGCCGTCGCTAACCTACGCAGCAGGAGGGACCCCTCGATTAACGTCGTGATCTGCCTCGTCGTTTTCCTCGCCAATGCCGCCCTGCTTGTGCTGCAACTCGTCGCAGGGCGAATGATGTCGCCCTACATCGGCTCGTCGCTGGCGACGTGGACTTCGGTCATCGGCATGTTCCTGGCCGGGATCTCGGCGGGTAACTGGTATGGGGGCCGGGTGGCAGACCGCGCGGCCAGCGGACGCACACTCCGGCTCATCCTCTGGTCCGGGGCGGCAGCTCTCCTGTCTTCGATCGCCGTGATCCGCCTGTTGGGCGACGGCAGCATCGTTCGCGGCATCCCACTGCACCCGCGGATCGCGTTGGTCTCGTTCCTCGTCTGCTTCCCGACGGCGTTCACACTCAGCCTCACGACACCGGTGGCGATCAAGTTGCTACTGCCGGATGTCCACAAGACCGGCCGGGTCGTCGGCATGGTGTACGCCCTCGGCACGCTCGGCAGCCTCGCGGGCAATTTCTTCACTGGCTTCCATCTGATGGCCTACTTCGGCGTGACCGCGCTGGTGTGCGGGGCGGCCGGGGTCATGGCGATCCTCGGCGCGATCGTCCCCGGCCGGTTGGTCGCCGGCGAGGTTCCCGAACCGGTATCGAATCATCCGGAGCAGGACCTCACGGAGTCGCTAACCGTCCCGGCGGCGTGTGGCATCGTATTTCTCGCCAGCTTTTGCTCGATGGCCATCGAGTTAACGGCGAGCCGGCTGCTCGCACCGGTGCTCGGCGTGTCGATCTACACGTGGACCGGGATCATCGGCGTCGTGCTCGCCGGCGTGACCGTCGGCAACTGGCTGGGCGGTTGGATCGCCGACCGCTCCCCGCGCCGCAGCACGCTCGGCGGGTCGCTGTTCTGGACCGGGTTCCTCACGGCGATGATTCTCGCCGTGTTCGCCGCCTTGAGTGCGTTCAATCACAATCCCGACGATGTGGCTCCCGGCTTCTGGCCGCCCCATGAATGGGCCAAGCATTACCTGAAAGTCGTGGTTTACCGCATCAGTGAAGCGGGGATCGCGAAGCGAGTCGTCGCCAGTTCGCTGATGCTTTTCTTCCTGCCGATGGTGGCGTTCGGCACGATTTCGCCGCAGGTCACGCGTTTGGCGGTGGCCCATTGGAGCGACGCGGGCCGGGTGGCCGGGCGGATTTATGCGTGGTCTTGTGCCGGGGCGATCGTGGGCACGTTCGCGACCGGTTGGGCGCTCATCGGTCTGCTCGGGTCGATGACCGTGATCCTGGCCGTCGCCGCCGTGATGGTCAGCCTGTCGATGCCCGTCGGCAATTTGTGGCGTAAGCCAATGGAATTCATCGCATCGGGCGTGATCCTGCTCCTGCTGATGATCGTGATTGGTGCGGGGCAGCGGAAGTTTCTCTCCCACCGGCCCGACGCGATCTACTGCAAGGAGACCAACTACTACCTCATCAGCATTTCGAGCGAAGACGACGAAGACACCGCCCGCCGAATGGTGCTCGACCTGCTGATCCACTCGCACATCTACGGCAACTGGATCAACGAAAAAGACGCGACCGGCTGGTATGCCGACGTCTCGCGAATGGGCTACGGGCATGAGCAGGTGCAGGCCGAGTTCCTCCGCGCCGCGGCCGCGGAGACGGCCAATCCGCACGTCCTGGTCATCGGCGGAGGCGGCTACACGCTGCCCCGCTGGATCGACAAGTTCGTGCCGCAGGCGCAGGTAGACGTGGTCGAAATCGACCCAGGCGTGACGGAAGCGGTGTATGCCGCGCTGGGTATGCCGCGCGATACGAAGATCAAGACGTACAACCTCGACGGCCGTCAGTACATTCAGGAACTTGCCCCGCCTCGGGGCTATCAGCTCATCGTGCAGGACGCGGTCAACGACCTCTCGGTGCCCGCGCACATCATGACGAAGCAGTACAACGACGGCGTGCGCAAGGCCTTGAGCGACGACGGGGTTTACCTGCTGACGGTCATCGACGAGTACGAAGACGGGCGACTGCTACCCGCGGCTATCAAGACCATGCAGGCGACCTTTCCGCACGTCACGCTGCTCGGCGAGGTGGAACTCTGGGACAAGCCGACAAGGTCGGTGTTCGTGATCGCGGGGACCAATCAGCCGATCAACCCGGACAGGCTAGACGCCGCCCTGAAGAAGCAGGGCGTCGAAATGGTCACGAAGGTGATGCCGCAGGATCGCCTGCGAGAGTACATGGAGAAGTCCGAGAAAAACAGCCCGATTCCGCTGCTGACCGACGACTTCGCGCCGGTGGATCACCTGATTGCCGAGACGTTTCGCCGGCGGTGATTTTCCGGACGGCCCGCGTCCGTATGTTACCCTCATCCAGACGACCGGCAGCCGAGGCACCCACGGGCTTTCTGCATGACTCCCGCGTACGGCAAGCTCAAGGTGTTCAGCGGCCGGGCCAATCTCCCGTTGGCCGAGGCCGTGGCGAAGTCGCTCGGCGACACCCTCGGCAAGCTGACCATCAACAACTTCCCCGACGGAGAGACTTCCGTCCGCATCGACGAAGACGTCCGCGGCCGGGACGTGTTCATCGTCCAGCCGACTTCGCCGCCGGTGAACGAAACGCTCATGGAGTTGTTGATTCTGGTCGACTGCTTCAAGCGGGCCAGCGCGAACCGGATCACGGCCGTGCTGCCGTATTACGGCTACGCCCGGCAGGACCGCAAGGATATGGGCCGGGTGCCGATCACCGCCAAGCTCGCGGCCAACCTCCTCACCACCGCCGGTGTCGACCGCGTCATCACGCTCGACTTGCACGCCGCCCAGATCCAGGGCTTCTTCGACATCCCCGTCGATCACCTCCACGCCTACCCGGTGCTCAACGGATTCGTGAAAAATCTGAACATCCCCAAGAACGACTTCGTGGTTCTCAGCCCCGATGAGGGGAACGTCAAGCGAGTGCTCCGGCACCAGACCAAGCTCGGCGGTTCGATCGCCATCGTCGACAAGCGGCGCATCAGCGGCAGCGAGGTCAAGCAGGTCAATCTCATCGGCGGGCCGCTCGACGGAAAGGTCTGCGTGATCTTCGACGACATGATCTCGACGGCCGGGAGCGTTGTCGGTGCGGCCGAGGTCGCCCGGAAGTTCGGGGCCCGCGAGGTGTACGCTTGCGCGACCCACGGCGTGCTGTGTGGCCCGGCCTTCGAGCGACTCCGGGCCGCCCCGCTGACCGAGATCGTGATCACTGACACGATCCCTTTGCCGAACGCGCCACCATTGCCGAATCTGCGGGTGCTGAGTGTCGCGCCTCTCATTGCCGACGCGATCAAGCGCGTTCACGGAAACGAGTCGGTCAGCGTACTATTCGACTAGGGTGCCGCCGGTTCATCGGTCGATACTTCGCGGCCCCCACGCCCACGAGTATCCGCACCCATGAACCCGCGACTGGCATTGCTCGCGCTCGGCAAGATCGTCGGATTCCCGAGCCGGGTCCGCCTCTGGCAGTTCGCCGCGGCTTGCAAGGACCCCCGCAGGGCTCAGGAGGACCGTCTCCGCGAGATCCTGACCACGCACGCCGGCACGGCCTTCGCCCGCGATCACCACTTCTCCTCGATCAAGACCGTCGAAGATTATCGAAGAAACGTGCCGCTCGCCCCGTACGACTACCTCGAGCCGTACATTGCCCGCGTGCGGAAGGGCGAGACCGAAGCGTTGATCGCCGGCCGGGTGAGGATGTTCGCACTCACGAGCGGGACCACGGCCGCCCGCAAAACCATTCCGGTGACGGACCGGTATCTGAAGGACTACAAACGCGGCTGGAACCGTTGGGGCTTGCGGATGCTCCTCGACCACCAGTCGATCTCGTGCAGTCCGATGCTTCAGATGGCCGGTGACCCCGCGGAGTTTCACACCGAGGCGGGGATACCCTGCGGCAGCCTCTCAGGGCTGACGACCGCGTTGCAGAAGCGGTTCATTCGCTTCCTGTACGTGATGCCCGCGGCCGCCAACCCCGTGACCGATACCGCCTCGAGGCATTACATCGCGTTGCGCCTGGGCCTGTGCCGAAGGGTGGGAGTTCTCTCGGCCGCCAACCCGAGCACTCTGGTTGCATTGGCCCGGGTACTCGAAGCACGTGCCGAAAACCTGTTGCGGGATATTGCCGACGGAACTTTGTCCCGCGACCTGAAGTTGCCGGCCGGCGTCCGCGAAACGCTGATGCCGTTCCTGAAGAAGTCTCCGGAGCGGGCCCGCGAGTTGGAACGGGCGTCGGCCCGAGACGGAGTCCTTCGGCCGTACCATGTTTGGCCCCCGGAGCGGTTACTGATCGGCACGTGGATGGGCGGATCCGTCGGCCCGTACATCCGCCAGTTGAAGCAGTACTACGGCGAGACCTTCCGGCGCGACCTCGGGCTCATTGCCAGCGAGGGGCGAATGACGATCCCGATGATCGACGACACGCCGGCGGGTGTACTGGACGTGACCACCCATTACTTCGAGTTCATTCCCGAAGCCGAAATCGACTCGGAGAAGCCGATCGTCCTCGGGGCGCACGAGTTGGAAGACGGCAAACAGTACTTTCTGACGCCGACGACGGCCGCGGGGCTGTACCGGTACGACCTGCACGATCTGGTACGCGTCCGCGGCTTCTACGGGAAAACGCCGCAGATTGAGTTTCTGAGCAAGGGTAGCCACATCGCCAGTCTGACCGGTGAAAAGCTATCGGAGTATCAGGTGACGCATGCCGTCGCCCAGGTGACGGAGCAACTCGGCCTGCCGTTGCCGGTCTATGTAGTCGCGCCGGTCTGGGACGACCGGATGCCTTACTACGGCTTCTTTGTCGAGGCGGGAGCGTGGCCGGCGACATCGGTCGAGAAGTTCCTCGGGGCGTTCGATTCCGCGTTGTCGATCGCCAACGATGAGTATGCGGCCAAGCGATCGAGCCGCCGGTTGGGTCCGGTTCGGGTCGAGCCGCTTCCGCCGGGTACTTGGCGTGAATGGGACGCGAATCGGCAGCGCACCCGCGGCGGTTCGGCCGAGCAGTACAAACACCCGTGTCTGATTGGTGATGTCAATTTCCGGACGACCATGCCGGTGTTGGCCGCGGCCGGCTGACTGTCACACCTTTCCAGTGATAATGCGATAGATCAGCAGCACTGCCATTGAACCTCCGATGGCGAACGCGAGGCTCGGCAGGTTGAGACCGTTGACGCCGCCCCATCCCATGAACCCGGCGATGCGTCCGCCGACCAATGCGCCGACGACGCCGAGCAGGATGGTCATGATCAAGCCGCCGCTATCCGGGCCGGGCATGAGCCACTTGGCGAGAATCCCTGCCACCAACCCCAGGATCGCCCACGTGAGGAAGTCCATGACTCACCCGTG
>JAIBBI010000042.1 GCA_019694755.1 Gemmataceae bacterium | reverse complement strand
GGAAGCTGGGTGTTTCGAGGAATGACGATGTCATTGACGACATTATCCTTGTCGCGGACCTCCACGCCGAGTCCGTGAGCGTTCACATGAACTTCGACGATGTCGGCCAGATCGTCGGCCCGGGCCGCCATCTGAGACGCCCGAATTGCCGCATGCAATGCCGCCCCACGGGCCACCACTTCACTTACGGCAAGTCCTGTCTCCGGATCCTTTCCCGAGAGTTCACGAAGCATCGACCGTGTCATCGGCATGTGCGTCGAGCCGCCGACAAGCAACAGCCGGTCGATCCGATCCCAGCCGACGCCGGCCTGCCGGAGTGCTTCGTTCACAGTCATGCGGGTGCGAAGCAGAAGGTCCCGAGTCATCGCCTCGAACTGAGCTCGGGTAATCGGGACGGACAGTGAGTGACCCGCGTGGCTTATGGTAACCGTGGTCTGCGGCAGTTTGCTGAGCGTGCGCTTGGCACGCTCGGCAGCAGATTCCACAAGAGCCAGGGACTTCGCGTCGCTGCGGGGGTCCGATCCATGTTGTGCGACGAACGCATCAGCCGCGTAATCGACAAGACGCCGATCCCAATCATGCCCGCCGAGTTGTACATCGCCGGCGATGGCAATTGTGTGAAATCGCTTCCTTGCAGCGCGAACAATGCTAACGTCGAAAGTTCCGCCACCGAGGTCGTACACGAGCAGGAACTTCTCGCGGTCCGTTCTGTCATCCTGGTCGAAAGTGTAAGTCAGGGCCGCGGCGCACGGTTCGTCGAATACATCGGCAACGCGAATGCCCGCGATCCGCCCGGCATCGTGCGTCGCTTTCCGCCGCGAATCGTCAAAATAGGCCGGGACTGTGACAACGATCGGGTCCAGATTTTTCACTCTGGCCGACGCGTCTCTGACGAGTTTCTTAAGTATGAGCGCCGAAAGTGTTTCCGGGCGAAAGTCGCGGCCATCGACCTGTCGGCCAAATGATGGATAGCCCATCCGACGTTTGATCAGTGTAGCGACGTGCTCGGGTTGTTCACTCTGAACGTCGAGCGCGGCCTGCCCCACGACGGCCGTCAAGCCGTTGAGGTAGATCGCGCTTGGAGTAAGAATGTCGCCGTCGGAATTCGGGACGGTCACGGCTCGGCCGGACGCGTCCAGCGTGGCAACTGCGGAGAAAGTGGTTCCCAGGTCGATGCCGAGCATTGTCGATTTCAGATTGAAGATTGCAGACGTCAGAAGCTGGCAGTCTTCAATCTGAAATCTGCTGGCGTGACGTCACTTCTTGTTCGTCGGTCGGACCATGATCAGGCCGCCATTGCGACCTGGAATCGCGCCTTTGACCAGAAGCAGGTTGTTTTCGAGATCGACCTTGATGACAGTCAGGTTGCGGACGGTCACACGCTCCGCGCCATACCGACCGGCCATGCGAATGCCCTTTTTGGGACGACCCGAGCCGCGGTTCGATGCGTTGGAAGAGGACGAACCACGCTGCCGCCATCCCTTTTTCACACCGTGAGTGTGACGAAGGCCGCCATAGTTATGCCGCTTGATGACGCCGGCAAAGCCCCGGCCTTTGGTCGTACCGATGACGTCGACGAATTTGACATCGCCAAACACGTCAGACACCTTGAGCACCTGACCGACGGTATGATCGGTCGCCGCATCTAGCCGGACTTCGCGGATGTGCTTCTGAGGCTCGCAGTCGGCCTTGGGGGCCGGTTCGATCCCCGCCGCCTTCCGAAGCTTTTTCCGCTTCGATTCGAGTTTGCTGGCGACGTGACCCTGCTCGGCGCGATTGGCACGAGATCGCTTTTTGTCGCCGTAACCAAGTTGGAGGGCGCAGTAGCCGTCCTTCTCCATGGTCCGGACCTGTAACACAGGGCAAGGACCGAGCTGAAGAACGGTCACCGGGGCCGACTTTTGCTCGTCGTCGAACACCTGGGTCATGCCCACCTTGACGCCAATTAACCCCAGCGGCATAGCGAACCTCGCGCGTACTCGTCCTGAAATCTCAAGATTTGTTATTATGGGAACCGATGAACCAACGGACAGGCCCGCGGCGAAAAACCTGTCAGGATCGAACCTTGCCGAGGGCCAAACGTCCGTTATCATGCGTATCAGACGGTGGCCGTAGCTCAGTTGGTTAGAGCACGAGATTGTGGATCTCGGGGTCGCGGGTTCAAATCCCGTCGGTCACCCTTAATTTCGCTCGATCTGATACAAGGTGTAGTGTTCGTCCGTATAGATACTTTGGCCCGGGCCGGTCGATGCGTGGTTGGCGGGAATAACCACATGAGTGATTCCCGCCTGTATCAGGTCCGGAGTCTTGACGGCCCAACTGCCGGTCGAATACCAGTTTGCCACTAGTTCCAAGCGTCGATGCCACTCGATGACTTCCGTTGCCCGATACGGAATGGATTTGAAATCGACGTAGATCGCGGCCCCGGTCGCAAGCCGGAATCTCTGGAAGTCGAGCGGTATCAGTCCGGGCGCGAGCGGTGGCGGCACCGCAAAGGTCATGGATACAGAGCCCCGGGGACCGGCTGACAGTTTGGGAATGGTCACCGGGATGAGGTAGACATCGCCCGGCCTTCGGTTTTGGCGGACGAATTCGATCAAATTGCTTTCGGCACGGTTGATCGGAAACCCAACCCCTCGGGCCGTCATTATCGTGCCGGTTGCGGAAGCAGCGATTGTAAGCCCGTAGGCCCAAGCAATTTTCCCTAGCCCCTGGCAGCGGCTGACAGCGTCGCATGCGATACGAGCCGTCAACGCAGCCGCCGCAACTGGAACGAGTACAGCGCTGACTCGCCACGGGAATAGAAGGGCTAAAGGCCGACTATCTGTGACCAGTTGCACGACGCTCAAGGTCAATGCGGCGGCCGATACCAACGTCAGAGGTTGTCCGACCGGCGACTTTCGAAGGACCAGGAGTCCGATCACGATCGCGCCGATTTGAACTAACGCCACCTTGTCGATGGCATTCTCAATGTGGCAATGATGCGGGATCCGCACGTCCACGAGGAGGCGTTGAGCTTCCTCGGTCACCGCGGCGTCGGCACCGAGAAATCCCCAGGACACGTATGCCACTGCTGGAATCACGAGAGCCAACGCCATCAACCCCGTCTGAAATGCGGACTTGTACTTTCCACGAAGGGACAGCGTGATCTGGTAGGCCAGGATGAATAGGGCCGCGGGCAGAAGGTAGGTGGAGTGGAAGACCGTGGAGAGCGAAGTCCAGGCAGCCGCCTCGAGCGGCCGACCCTCGGAAAAAGCCACAAATCCCGAAAGCAGCATTACTCCGAAGACCGAGGGCTGCAATCCTGGCCCAAGCAAGTATTGCCCGGCCAGGCCCGCCTGAATGAACCACGGGTAATCCTTGCCAGTGAGCAAGACCGAAGCGTATCGCACGCCTGCGGAATGCGCGACGATGATCAAGGCCAATGACAACAATCGGCCCGGTCGATCAATCCCGAGGCAATTGTCGAGCAACCGTTCGATCTGACGGAAATAGAAGGCGAGTATCGCCACATAACCCAGTTGAAACACCCAAGGGCCCAGGTGCCTGAATCCAAAGGCAACAAGGCCCGAAAAAACGGGGGTTGGATCGGTTGTGCATGCAAGCCAATCGGAAGCGAGGTCACCCGCACCCCCTGCCGCAAGACCATGCAGGAAGTATTGATTCTGGTTGGACCAGTAGAGAGGTGATTGCGTATATGCGACGGCGAATGCCACCGCCAGAAGCCAACTCTCCAGTCCGCGGGACAGATGTCGCATGAATCCGTACTGCGGCTCGGTAGAAAATGGCGGGAGTGTATGGGAATCGAACCCACTGCGAGCAGTCATCCCACCCGCCGCTGGTTTTGAAGACCAGGCCCGGCACCAGCCGTGGAAACACTCCCCTGCGTCTGATTATAGGTGCTCTCGGGCGACTTCCGATGGTCTGGCGGAAATCGGTACCAATAAGGTTCCGCCGCGAACCCTCATCGGTCCGAAGCCGTCAGTTTGACTGGTCGACGAGGGATCGGCCCCGTTTCGGGTCGGTGTTGGCCCGGATCCAGGTTTGTTGTAAACTGTGTTCAACGCCCCCATCGTCTAGAGGCCTAGGACATAGCCCTCTCAAGGCTAAGACAGGGGTTCGAATCCCCTTGGGGGTAAACCGGAGAACCGTGGCACGCGGCCTGCTGCCACGGTTCTTCTCATTTGCCAATTCGGTTTTGGGGTCACGTGTCAATGAGTCACAATCTCGCGGATCGATTCCGCCGCTGGTTCGACTATGAACGGGATGTACACCAGTTGACTTTGGAGTCGCTTTCCGCGGTTCCAGTCGAAGGCCAGACGCGGCTGGAATTTCGCCGCGCCGTTTCGCTGATGGGCCACATCATTGCGGCCCGCCGACTTTGGCTATCGCGGATCGCGGCCGAGTACCCCAGGCCGACAGTACTTTTTCCCGAGAATGTCTCGCTCGAGGCGGTCGCTGCAGAATCGAACCATGCCGAATCAGACTGGGAAAAATACCTGACGACCAGCGATGACAACGAACTGCAGCGGGACGTCGAGTACCGCAGCACCGATGGCGGAAGGTTTTGCAGCCGGGTCGAGGACATACTCGCCCAGTTGTTTACGCACTCGGCATACCATCGCGGCCAGATCGCCATGTTGGTCCGGCAAGTCGGGGGACAACCGGCAATGACCGACTTCATTTTCTGGAGCCGAACGACGCTCCCGCCGGAAACGGCTTGAGTACACCCGGCGGGCCTGTTACCCTTCCCGAAGTCAGATCATGAGGTGAACGCCAATGGCAGAACAATCCAAAGCCCTGACTTGGACGGGTCGCATTCTCACCGCGGTCGTGGCTGCAATGTTGACCATGAGTGCGGTCATGAAACTCCAGAATTCGCCGATGGTCACCGACGAACTTGTCGGAAAACACGGCTACCCGGCTCAGGTTGTGCAGACCATTGGCGTCGTTGAACTCGCCTGCGTGCTGATTTTCATCGTGCCACAAACCGCAGTGTTGGGAGCCGTACTGCTCACCGGCTATTTTGGCGGCGCAATTGCAACCCACGTGCGTTCGGGCGACAACTTTGCCGGAGCGGCCGTTGGCGGGGTCCTCGTGTGGCTCGCCCTGTTTCTCCGGGATCCGCGTATTCGTCAGCTGTTGCCAGTCCGGCGAGCGTAACGCCTACGCCGACTGTTTTCGTGACCTCTCGAGTTGCCGTCGGGCGGCTGCGACAACGTTGTCCGTCGTAAACCCAAACTTCTTTTGAAGGTCTTTCAGCGGTGCGGACGCTCCAAATGTCGTCATGCACACGCATTCCCCCTGAGTCCCAACGTAACGAGCCCATCCGAATGGCGAGGCCTGCTCGACCGCGATCCGAGCCGCCACTTCATGTGGCAGGACGGAGTTTCGGTAACCTTCGGGCTGGGACTCGAACAGCTCCCAGCAGGGCATGCTGACGACTCGCGCCTGAATACCGTCGGCGGCCAGTCGTTCGCGTGCGTCGAGGCAAAGTGATACCTCGCTGCCGGTCGCGAGAAGCAAGACGTCCGGTTTGCCATTCGCAGCATCTGCCAACACATAGCCGCCACGACTGACGCCGCCGGCGGCCGCGTACCGACTCCGGTCGATCGTCGGGACCGCCTGACGGGTCAACGCAATGGCGGCCGGGCGATGTTTGAGCGTCATCATGTACCGCCAGGTTTCCGTCGTCTCATTGGCATCGGCCGGGCGAAACACCATCATCCCGGGAATGCTCCTCAAGGACGCTAGTTGCTCGATTGGTTGGTGCGTTGGACCGTCTTCGCCGACTCCGATACTGTCGTGCGTGAAGACGTAAATGACGGGCAATTCCATCAGGGCACTGAGCCGAATCGCGGCTTTGGCGTAATCGCTGAAGATGAGAAACGTCGATCCGAACGGCCGGATCTTTGTCAATGCCATGCCGTTTAGAACCGACGCCATCGCATGCTCGCGAATGCCAAAGTGGAAATTTCTACCGCCAGGCGTGGTCGCGAAATAGTCCCCTGCACCGTCAAAGGTTAGCCGCGTCTTGCAGGATGGCGCTAGGTCTGCCGATCCGCCAATCAGCCACGGGACATGTTTGGCAATGGCATTAAGGACCTTCCCGCCCGCATCTCGGGTTGCGACGCCCTTCGGGTCGGCCGGGAATACCGGCAGGTCGTCATCCCATCCTTTCGGTAGTTCCCCGGCGAGCATCTGGTCCAGTTGTCGTGCCGAATCGGGATGGGCCGCACGGTACTTGGCAACTCGGGCCGTCCACTCGGAATGGAGCGATTGTCCTCGCTCGCCAATTCCAGATTGAAAATGCCTGTAAACTCCGTCGGGGACAAGGAACTTGGCGTCTTCAGGCCAGCCGTAGGCCCGCTTGGTCAGCTTGATTTCCTCTTCGCCAAGTGGCTCACCGTGGGCCGAGTGCGAGTCCTGTTTGTTGGGCGAACCGAAGGCAATATGGCTGTCGACGATTATCAGGGTGGGTCGATCCCGCGTATCCAGGAATGATCTATACGCGCGAGCGAGTGAATTCAGGTCGTTGGCATCAGCGACATGGACGACGTGCCATCCGAGGCTCACGAATCGGGCAGATACGTCTTCGGAAAATGCGAGGGACGTGTTGCCTTCGATGGTGATCCGGTTGTTGTCGTAGATCCAGCAAAGATTGCCGAGTTTCTGGTGGCCGGCCAGAGATGCCGCCTCGGCCGCAACGCCCTCCATGAGGCAGCCGTCACCGCAGATTGAATACACGTTGAAGTCGAAGAGGTCTTCGAAGCCCGGGCGGTGGTATTGCGCCGCCAGCCACCGGCCGGAGATCGCCATGCCGACGCTGTTGGCCAGGCCCTGACCGAGCGGGCCGGTAGTTGTCTCGACGCCGCTTGTCCAATGGTACTCGGGATGACCAGGGCACTTGCTGTCGAGTTGGCGAAACCGGCGAATCTCATCGAGCGAGACGGCCGGTGATTCGAGTGGCTGACCGCGATCGTCGACGGCCCGAACCCCGGTCAGGTGAAGAATGGAGTACAGGAGCATCGACGCATGACCGGCCGACAGAACGAATCGATCGCGGTTCGGCCAGCTCGGATGGGCGGGATCGTAACGCAGAACATGCTGCCAGAGGCTGTAAGCGACCGGCGCCAGCGCCATTGGTGTCCCCGGGTGGCCAGAATTGGCGGCCTGGACGGCGTCCATCGCCAGCGTGCGAATCGTATTGATGCACAGCCAGTCCTGGTCGCGCGATTCGTTTTCTGCCATCGGTCGGCCCCTCGGAGGAATTTCCTGCGACAACCACCAGAAGGCGTTGTCACGCTGACGTTACCATACGCCCGACGCAGTGATTCGACCTCGGCTTTACGTCAGTTCCGAATCGTCTAACCTGTCTCGGCCAGCTTCCCCGAAAATTCGAGAGGGACACACAATGAAAACGAACGTCACCGGCCTGCTGCTCATCGTCGCCGTCTCGGCAAATATGCCCGGTACCGCCTCCGCGGATGACGCAGCAAAACCTCTTCAGGGGGTCTGGTACGGACAATCCATGGAAACAAACGGGAAGCCGTTGCCGGCAGAAGAGGCCCGCCGCATGCGGTTCCGGTTCGTAGGAGACAAGCTCTTCATAAAGGGCAATTTCAAGGACGATCGCGAGGAAGAATGCCCGTTCACTGTCAAAGCAACCGAGTCGCCGAAACACCTGAGTTTTTCACCGCCCAAAGAGAAGAACGGAATTCTCGGCATCTACGAAATCAAAGGAGACGAACTGAAAGTCTGCCTTCGGCATTCGACCAGCACCGAAGGCCGCCCGAAGGAGTTTGCCACAAAGCCGGACTCTCAGCTGATCATGATCGTATTCAAGAAGCAGGCACCGAACGGAAAGTGACGACAATTCCACCGTAGTGACTACACCTATGGGCCGAACGCTGGCAATGGTGACAGTTGTCGTACGCGACTACGACGAGGCGATCGCGTTTTACTCGGACGCGCTCCAGTTTCGCCTGCTTAAGGATGAGCCGGTGGGGGACGGTAAACGTTGGGTGGTCATGTCGCCCGGCGATGGTGGCGCAGACATACTTCTGGCCCGCGCTGTAAACATCGATCAAGAGTCGCGGATCGGCAACCAGACGGGCGGCCGCGTGTCGCTGTTTTTGCGAACGGACGATTTTTGCCGAGATTATGCGTTCATGAACGACCGCGGAGTTCGATTTGTCGAGGAACCGCGGCAGGAAGCCTACGGTACTGTTGCGGTTTTCCTCGACCTGTATGGAAACCGGTGGGATCTGATCGGTCCTCGGGTCGCAGCGGGTCATTTTGGCTCTGTCTGAGTCCCTTCCAGTTCGACCTGTGCGATCTTGGCTGCCGAGACGACTTTGTCGCCTTCGTCGAGGCCCATGACCCGGACGCCTTGTGTGTTTCGACCGACCTGGCGAATCTCGTCCGCCTTGGTTCTGTTGACCATGCCCTGACTCGTGATCAGCATGATCTCGTCGCCGTCGCGGACTGCAAGCGTCCCGACCACTCGTCCATTACGTTCGCTGGTACGGATATCGATGACTCCTTTGCCGCCCCGCCGTTGCAGACGGTATCGCATGGCAGACCGTGGCTCTTCGCCCTCGGCTGCCTGGGATTCGTCCGACTCGTCGACTTCGGACTCGGTCGGTTCACCACCGGCCGTGTTCGGACCGAACGGAGTTCGTTTGCCGTACCCGTTCTCGCAGAAAGTCAAAAGGTCTCCGTCGGGATCGGCCACCACCAGGCCGACGACTTCGTCACCTTCCTGTATGGCGATACCTTTCACGCCGCGGGTATTCCGCCCCATGGAGCGGGCATCCGCCTCGCTGAACCGGATCGCATAACCGTTCGCGGTACTGAGCACGACCTCGTCGCCGGGACGAGTCAGGACCACGGACATCAGTTTGTCGCCCTCGTCGAGGGATATTCCGATGATCCCGCCCTGTTTGGGCCGGGAGTACTGTTCGAGGTCGGTTTTCTTGACGACGCCGGCCTTGGTCGCCATGAGCAGGCAGGCATCGCCTTCGAATTGGCGGACCGGAATGACGCTGGTCACTTTCTCGTCCGGCTTCAATGACAGGACGTTGGCAATTGCCCGACCCGCGCTCGTCCGGCTCATTTGGGGGATGTCGTACACCTTGAGCCAGTAGACGCGCCCGGTATTGGTGAAACAGAGCAGATAGGCATGGGTGCTGGCGACAAAGAAGTGCTCGATGAAATCGTCTTCGCGCGTGTTGCCCCCGCTGACACCTTTTCCGCCTCGGTGCTGCGTGCGATATGTATTCAGGGGCAGTCGTTTCACGTAGCCGAGGTGGCTGATCGTGACGGCCTGGGTCTCTTCCTCGATCAGGTCTTCGAGGTCGACGCCGGCCCCCTGGTCGGAAATCTCCGTTCGTCGATCGTCACCGTACTTGTCTCGAAGTTCTTCCAGGTCTTTCCGGACAACTGCCAAAATGTTGGCGTCGCTCGAAAGGAGTTCCTGATAACCGCGAATCTCGGTCCGGAGACCGGAGTATTCGCGAAGGATCTCGTCGCGCTCCAAAGCGGCCAACTGCCCGAGCCGGAGATTGACAACGGCCTCGGCCTGGACTTCCGTCATGCGGTAGTCGGCCATCGTGCCCAATTCTGCCTGAAGTGCGGCAAACGCCTCTGCACCGATCGCCCGCTCCAGGACAGCGGCGGCGACAGTCATGCCCATCAGGCGGTTTTTCGCCTCAGTCCGACTCGGCGAACCTCGGCAAATCGCGATGACTTCATCCAGCGACGAGATCGCGATGAGCTGCCCTTCGAGAATATGCGCCCGTCGCTTGGCCTCACGAAGGAGGTACTCCGTTCGTCGACGAATCACCTGCACCCGGTGGCGCAGGTATTCGGCCATCATTTCCTTCAGTGTCAGGACTTTCGGCCGGCCGTCGACGAGGGCGAGGAGGATAATGCTCGCCGTCTTCTGGAGCGGCGAGAACTGATAAAGCTGGTTCAGGACGAGCCCGGCATCGGCATCCCTCTTCAGGTCGATGACGATGCGGACGGGTTCGCCGGTCCGCGAACTGGATTCATCGCGGACGGCCGCGATCCCCTTGACCCGTTCTTCCTTTACCAACTCGCCGATCGACTCCATCAGCTTGTTTCGGCTGACCTGATAAGGGACTTCGCGGATGATCAACTGGCCGCGATTGCGCTCCTCCAACACGTCGACTCGCGCGCGAAGTGTCACCTTGCCCCGGCCGGTCCGATAGCCGTCTACGATTCCCTGCCGGCCCATGATGATGCCGCCCGTCGGGTAGTCCGGGCCGGGAATGATCGCAATCAGGTCTGCAAGCGAAATCTCAGGGCGATCGATCATAGCAATCAGGCCCTGACAGATCTCCCGGAGGTTGTGCGGCGGGATTTCGGTCGCCATTCCGACGGCAATGCCGCCCGAGCCGTTCACAAGCAAGTTCGGGAACTTTCCCGGCAACACGAGTGGTTCGCGATACTTTCCGTCGTAATTGTCAATAAAGTCGACGGTGTCGCGATCGAGGTCGGCAAGTAGTTCACCGGCCGTCCCCGCAAGCTTGGCTTCCGTGTACCGCATTGCGGCAGCGGGCAGCCCGGCAATCGATCCGAAGTTGCCCTGCGGCGAAATCAGCCGCGACCGCATGTTCCAGTCCTGCGCCAGGCGAACGAGCGTGTCGTAAATGGCCCCGTCGCCGTGGGGGTGGTATCGCTTCATCGTCTCGCCAACGATACCCGCACACTTGCTCGTGCCACTGTTAGGGCTGAGGCCGAGGTCCTGCATGGCGACCAGAATACGCCGCTGCGAGGGCTTGAGTCCGTCCCGCACGTCCGGCAAAGCCCGGCTGACGATGACGCTCATCGCGTATGTCAGGTAGCTATCCTTGAGCTCGTCAGCAATATCGAGCGGATCGAAAGGCGATGCCGCGTCGGTTGCAATTTCGGGTGGAAGCGGGGGCAGATCAGAGGGGTTGTCGGAGGCGGCCAACGCGGGATCCTCGCTCGCATAAAACGGGGCTTTTCCTTCCCCTTTTTCTATCGATTTGGGGGTGTGAATTCACCCTCTCCGGGCAGGGAATTCCGGGCCAATTCCGATGTCTTTTTCGAGTCGCCGTGGTAGACTGAGTGCGGTCATGTGCAGCCGAATGAGGAGGCGATGTGGTGTTTAGATTTGCTGCCTCGTCCATGCTGGCGATAGTCGCTGTTTCCGCGCTTTGGGCGGCGGACAAGGACACTCAGGCTGCGACGGCGACACGGAAAAAACTCGCGATCAAGATTAGCGTCGATTACAAGGACGAGTATTTCTCCGAGATCATCAAGGACCTGAAAAAACAGATCGAAGACGCGGGCGGCGGTTCGCTCAGTACTGTCAACGACGCTGGTGTTTCGAATAACACCAAGTACACCTTTGCCGCGAAGGATCAAACTGTCGCTGACGTACTTGATGGCCTTTGCAAGAAGAATGGCGTTGGCTATGTCGTCATCTCCAAGCCCGGCGACCGGTATGATGGTTGGATCAAATTCAAGCAGGGCAACGAGCGCGGTTACCCGGCTGGAGAAGAGCCGAAGCCCAAGGGTACTTCCAAGTCGCCCCAAAAAGATGCTGAGAAGTCTACGGGGAGCGATGACAAAGAAGAAAAGGCCGCGGCCGGCAAGCTTGACTTGGCCAGGGAATTGATCAAGGACGGCAAGAAAGACCGGGCCCGCCAGCGACTCGAAGAGTTGATCAAGTCGTATCCTCAGACAAGGGCTGCCGCGGAGGCAAAAAAAGAACTCGACAAGCTTAACGGATCATGAGGATGGGCTGGGTCTTCGACGCGGAATCCGCCGACGAACAGGGACTGGTCGGTATCGGCGCGGACCTCGAACCGGAAACGATCCTGGCGGCCTATGCGAGCGGCGTATTCCCGACGCGATTTGAACCCTATTGCGATCCCGAATGGCCCATGTTCTGGTGGTCGCCCGACCCCCGAGCGATCATCGAATTGGACGGTTTTCACATCAGTCGGCGTCTGGCCCGGACGATCCGATCGGGCCGGTTTCGGGTCACGATCAATGTCGATTTTGGCGGCGTCATGCTGGGTTGTGCCGACCGCGAGGAAGGGACTTGGATCACGCACGACGTCGTTGCGGCCTACACCCGGCTCTTCGAACTCGGCCATGCCCATAGTGTCGAAGTATGGCAGGACGCCCAATTGGTCGGTGGCACCTATGGACTCGCAATCGGCGGACTGTTCGCGGCCGAGTCCAAATTTCACCGCGTTTCGGATGCTTCGAAGATCGCTTTGGCTGCACTGGTCGGCCGACTGAAACAGCGAGGCTTTCGATTGCTCGACATTCAAATGGTGACGCCACATACCGCCAGCCTCGGAGCGATCGAGATCCCGCGATCAGATTACCTGCGCCGACTGTCCGAGGCGCTTGCCGATACTCCTACCTTTGTGGACGCATGAAGCCACTGCCAACCGAAATGAACACGATCGCCAGGAAACTCGCCCAACATACGACGGCCGAGGTCCGGTGCGATGGCACTGCCCGGCGATTGTATGCCACCGACGCCAGCATCTATTACGTTGAACCGCTCGGCGTCGTTTTGCCGCGTACGAGTGACGACCTCAAAGCAACCGTTCAGATTGCCCGCGAGGCCAATGTTTCGCTGGTACCTCGGGGGGGTGGGACATCCCTGTCGGGTCAATCGATTGGCCCGGGGATTGTCGTCGATTGCTCCAAATACCTGAACAAAGTTGTGGACTACGACCCGTCAAGTCGCCGGGTGCGCGTACAGCCTGGCGTCATTCTGGATCAGTTGAATCGTTCATTACAACCGGACGGGCTGTGGTTCGGCCCCGACGTGGCAACATCCAGTCGCGCCAACCTGGGCGGAATGCTAGGCAACAACTCGGCAGGGTCGCGTTCGGTCGTCTACGGCAAGACGTCGGATCATACACGCCGTCTGCACATGCTTTGGGCCGACGGGTCGGATAGCTGGGTCGAACCGCTCACAGGCGAACAGTGGGATCGAAAAGCCGAACAACCCAATCTCGAGGGCGGCATTTACCGGTCGACTCGGGAGATAGTCCGAACAAATGCTGCCGAGATTAGGTCGAAGTTTCCAGCTATACTCCGCCGAGTTTCCGGTTACAACCTGGAAGGACTGCTCTCCCAAATCGAGAAGGGGAATGCAAACCTGATTCCCCTTCTTGTCGGAAGCGAAGGGACCCTTGGGTTTATTGCCGAGGCGGAACTGGATCTGGTTCCGCGACCCAAGTTTCGCGGGCTCCTCGTGCCTCACTTCAGCTCCCTTCGATCCGCCCTTGATTGCGTTCACGAATGCCTGACGCTCAGCCCCTCGGCCGTCGAGTTGCTGGACGACCTCCTGATCTCGCTGGCCGCCGCCAACCTCGCCCTGAAGTCAGTTACCGCGTTGATCGAGGGCCGGCCATCCGCTCTGCTGATGGTGGAGTTTTCCGGCGAATCGCAAAAGGAGGTGGACGATCGCGTGGAGAAGTGCCGGGCCATGCTCGCCAACCGGCCCGGCCTGACGGCATGCGTCGTTCCATCCACCCTGACAGAGCGGGATAAACTCTGGGCATTTCGCAGCTCGGCCGTGCCGCTCTTGTACGGCATTCGGGGTGATCGCAAGCCCGTCACCTTCGTGGAAGACCCGGCCGTCGCCCCGGACAAGCTCCCGGAGTTTGCCGACCGGTTTCGTGCCATCCTCCATGCTCACGGGACGGACGGCGCGTTCTACGGGCACGCCAGCGTCGGTTGTTTGCACCTTCGGCCGCTCCTGAATCTTCGCCTACCGGATGACATCGTCCGGATGCGCAGCATCATGACGGACGTAACGGACCTGGTGCTGGAATTCGGGGGCAGCCTCAGCGGCGAGCACGGCGACGGACTCGTCCGGAGCGAGTGGAATCGCAAGATGTTTGGCCCGACGATCTACGAGGCATTTCGCCAGATCAAGCGGGCCTTCGACCCGACCAATTTCTTCAACCCGGGCAAGGTTGTCGACGCGCCGGCCATGGAAAACGACCTGCGTCAGGCACATGGATTGCCGCAATCCGACCCGCCCACCGTGTTTGATTACAGCCGTCAGGAAGGTTTCTTCCGCTCGATCGAGCTTTGCAACGGGTCGGGCGTATGTCGCAAGACTCAAGGCGGGACCATGTGCCCCTCGTTTCGCGCGACCCGCGATGAAAGGGACTCCACGCGCGGCCGGGCGAATGCCCTGAGAGTGGCAATCCAGGAAGGAGCGACGGGCAGTACCTCTAAGCCATTAGCCGAACGTTGGGTTTACGACGTGCTCGACCTTTGCCTGATGTGCAAGGCGTGCAAAGCGGAATGCCCCAGCAACGTCGATCTGGCAAAGCTGAAAGCCGAGTTTCTCGAAGCGTACTACCGAGAGCACCGTCGGCCGCTCGGCCATCGGATGATGGCCAACTACCAGACCATCAACCGGATAGGCTCGATGATTCCGGCAGTCGTAAACTTCTTTGGCAAAGAGCCGTTCACGCGATGGCTCATGGAAAAACTCTCGGGGATCGATCGGCGGCGAAGCCTGCCGGGATTTCAACGGGAACATTTCCGGAAGTGGTTTGACTCGCGTCCCGTCGCCAAGGGCGAGTCGGGCGAAGTGCTGTTTCTCGACGATTGTTTCACGAGCTACAACGAGCCGGGTGTCGGGCGGTCAGCCGTCACTGTCCTGGAAGCGGCGGGCTACCGCGTGAAGCCGCTCGGGATCTGTTGCGGGCGATCCCTGATTTCCAAGGGGTTTCTCAAAGAAGCACGCGAACTGGCCCGGGCCGGCGTCCAGCAATTGGCGGCTCACGCCCATCGGGGAACGCCAATACTTGGCGTCGAACCGAGTTGCATTGTGACCCTGGCAGACGAATGGCCGGACCTCGTGCCCGGTGACGACGCGCGGGCGATCTCCCGTCATGCCGCGCTAGCTGACAGTTGGCTGGCAGATCGAATTGGTGCGGGTGAAACGACCTTAAACACTCGGCCAATGGACCAGGAGATTGTCTTCCACGGGCATTGCCACCAGAAGGCGCTATTCGGAGTTCAGGGATCGGCTGCTGCGTTGAGTATGGTCAACCCGTCCGTTACTGTGCTGGATGCGGGTTGCTGCGGAATGGCTGGATCGTTCGGCTATGAACATTTCGATGTCAGCGTACAGGTCGCGAACTTGGAACTGGTGCCTGCGGTTAAGGCCAAGCCGAATGCTGTCATCGCCGCCACTGGAACGTCGTGTCGACACCAGATCAAGGATCTGACCGGACGCAAAGCCAGGCATCCACTGGAAATCCTTGCGGACTCACTGGGCACACCCTGACGCCGCTACTTCTTCTCGAAATCTCGAATCTTGTCGACCCGGCGGGCGTGCCGACCGCCATCGAACGGAGTCTGGAGCCAGATCCGGACCATACGATCAATCAGTTCGCCACCGAGCAGGTCGCCCGAAAGACACATGACATTCGAGTCGTTGTGGCTCCGGCTCAACTCGGCCGTCACACTGTCGTGGCAGGGCGCGGCACGGACGCCTCGGACTTTGTTGGCGGCAATGCTCATGCCCAGACCGGTGCCGCAAATCAGAATGCCCCGCTCCGCATCGCCGTTTCCCACCGCCGTTGCGACGGGGAACGCGACATCCGGATAGTCCACCGGGTCCGTAGCTCTGGTGCCAAAATCAATGACCTCATGCCCCAGGCGGGTGAGCGTACTTACGACCCGCTCCTTGGCGGAGAGGCCGCGATGATCGCTGCCGACGGCAATTTTCATGATTCGGCTCCGTCGTCGTCTACCATTTCCGGGACGCCGGCATTGAGCATCTCATCAACCAGTTTTTCCAGATGCGTCTGCATCGTTTTCGCACACTTGCGGTACACCTCCAGGTCGCCGCCAATCGGGTCGGCGAGGTCGGACTTGCCGCAGAGGAGTCGCGTGGCCTTTTCGAGATTGGGATGTATAGCCGCGATCGAATCCCGATGAATGCCCGTCATCGTGATTACGTAGTCGGCCAACTCGAGCAATTCCGGATGCAATGGCTGCGAGCGGTGCCCCGAAAGATCGGCTTTCATTTCACGGGCAACGATTAACGCCTCGGATGTGGCCGTGTTACCGGGCAAAGCCGAAAGCCCCATGGAGGTAATGCGGAATCCGTGGGCCAGCAACTCTTCCTGTGAACATCCGAGCCGTTCGGTCAGGATCTTATTGCAGAGCGCTTCGGCCAGCGGGCTTCGGCATGTGTTGCCGGTACATACGAAGGACACCAGCCAAGCGGTTTGGACGACCAACTGTTCGGGGGGGACGACGCCGACGACGGGTATCGAATATTGGTTCCCGTCCACCTCAACGACTGTCGGGAAATTGCCGTACGGTGATTGTCCGGCATCGAGGATAACGGAAATCGCATCACCGCCCGCCTCGGCAAGTTCCTGGGCATTGATCGGCGGCCTGTCCGTGGGTAGCAGCCGAGTCCCCATGCTAAGGTTGTGACCTAACGAAGCAATGAGTTGCCTGACGGATCCGGAGTTTGGGGCATACCGTGCGACCGGCGATTCCTTCTTGCCGTTGGCCGCCACCAGGACGATGGGGCCTGGCATTGTCCGGCGGGCCAGTCGCCGGGCCAGCGCGCTACCTTGAGCGATGAATTTGTCCGTGGGCTCGGTGACAGAAAGCGCCTCGACGATTGGCAGATCTTCGCCAACCCACTTGGTCAGCCTGGCCATGCCATTCTTGTTGGCCGGGTCGGCCACGGCGAAGTAGCAGCTTTCCGTAGCAAGTCCGACAAGTTGGCCGGCCTTCAGCGCAGTCGCGCATTCGGAGATCATCGTCTCCTGCGACTTCTCTGGCGGATTCCAGCGCATCACCTTCGGCATGACCGATTTTCCCGTGCCAGCAGTGCCCCAATCATCCTATCGTCGTGTCTGCCGGGCGACAGGGCTAGTCTTTCATGCCGCGGAACTGGCGGAACACCTCACTGACTCTGCCGACAGCTGCGTCGCCGTTATGGAGGTAACAGGCATAGCGCAGACTCAGTTCTTCTCCCGCAGCCAGTCGAACGAGCGGCTCGGGGCTCTGCTTTTGGGCCGGGAAACCGGAGGCCGCCCGACCGAATGGGTTAGCGGCCATCAGGCCGGTTTCCCGGACGTGCCAGCATGCTCGGCTGCGGTTTTTGGGATCGTCGAAGATCGCAAGTCCCACCGGCTTGCCGTCGATGGAGCCGGAGTAGTCGCACCAGTCGGCTTTGATGCCCCAACATGCGGCCGCGCCCCGAACACCGGTCGAAAGGGAGATCACGCTTTCCGGGTTTTTCGAGACGCATAGCTTGTCGCTGACCCTGACTGCGAAAAAACCCTCTTTGGTGTCGGCGAATGTCACCGGCACCGCACTCGCCTTCAACTGCGTACGGACGACGATCAAAAGACCCGCCTCGACCGGGACCATTGTTAGCGTCCTGACCTCATCCAGGACGACCCGACCCTCGGCCGATTTCCATGCTGCTCGTAATCGGAGCGTGGCTTGCCCGGGCGCGATCTTCGGGTCCTCAGCGCTTTTGACCTCGATTTGTCCCCGGCCCGCGACTTCGGACCAGAAATCGATACCCCGAACCCCTTTGATCCGCGTCGTGAGTTCGACGCCTTCCGGCACGACATCACCGTGTGCTAACCAGGCTGACTTCTGGTGAACGTGGTCCCGCGATTCCCCGGGCGTGCTATCGACGATCGGCCAGTCGCGGGACAGGTTAGGCCCGCCGGGCAGCCGGAGCGGGTGGAGGATCGGCTTCGACAAGCTAGGTCGTGCCAGCAGTTTCGTAACTATTTCGCTACCGACCTTGAAACGGTATTCGTCTCCGACTTTTTCAATATTCAGGGTCGGCGAGTCGGGGTGGCCGGGGCCGGCAGTCAGGCCGAGGACCCCGATCGAGATGAACATGGCACGGAGCATGAGTCTCTCTCGTGTGAAGGCAGCTTGGCGATATACTATGGGCAGGTCCGGAGCGGCGACGCCGCACGAAATGGAGTTTCATGGGTCAGAAAAAAACGCGAGTTGATTTTCGAAAGAACCGGAACAAGCCGGCCCGCGAAAAGGGATGGACCGGCGACTTCAAGGACCACGGATTCGCCGAGGAAGCGACCGAGTACAACGAGCGAGTCCGGTCGAAGGGTGACCTGTCACGGAAACGCACAGTCGTTGTTCCTTCCGAGAGTGATTCGCCCGGCAACGAGTCGACAGCCGAGTCGGTGCGGCTTCTCAAGGGCCGGGTACTCAAAGTGCAGGGATTGCACAGCATGGTCGAGGGTGACGACGGCGCTGTTTACCGCTGTGCCATCCGTCGGTTGCTGAAGACGCTGTCTACGGAGGAACGTCACGTCGTCGCGACCGGGGATATCGTGCACATTCGGCCTGCCGGCAACGAGGGGATGATTGAGCGGATCGAGCCGCGTCACGGCGTGCTGACACGCGATTCCCGGGGTCGGGAGCACGTCCTGGTCGCCAACGTGGACCAGGTCATTATCGTCGTTTCCCTACTCGAACCGGAATTGAAGCCACACCTCATCGACAGATATCTGGCCGCGGCACACCGTGGCCGATTGGCCCCGGTTGTCTGCCTAAACAAGGCTGACCTTCTCGATCACGATCTTGTGCAGCCTCTGATCGGCAGCTACGCCCGGATCGGAATTCCGGTTATCCTGACCAGCGCGTCGACCGGGACAGGGATCGGAGAACTGCGACGCCGCTTGGCCGGCAAGGCGTCCGTCATTTCCGGGCAGAGCGGCGTCGGCAAATCATCATTGCTCAATGCGGTTCAGGATGGATTGGGCCTGCGGGTCCGGACCGTCAGCGCGGTCAACAGCAAAGGCCGCCATACCACGACGACAGCCGAGTTGGTCAAGCTCGAATCGGGCGGATGGGTGATCGACACGCCGGGCGTTCGGACGCTTGCATTATTCAATGTCGCGCCGGGCGAAGTCGAAGGTTTCTTTCCGGAGTTCCATCCGTTTGTCACGCGGTGCGGCTTTCCTGATTGCACACATCGCCACGAAGAGCGGTGCGCCGTCAAGCATGCGGTGGCCCGCCGACTGATCAGCGCTCGACGATACACGAGCTATATCGGCATGTTCGAGTCTGCCAGCGAGTCATCGTCATGAATCCAAAGTTGATCGTGGTCGGCCTGCTTGTCCTGGCGTGTTCAGCCGAGGCCCCCGCATCTGACACGGAACTTCAGGTCGTCGTTCGATACTCGCCGCACCGGTTGCTCGATGCCGAGTTCCGGCGAAAAGTCGGGGACGAGGTCGCATCCTGCCTGATTACTTCGCTTACCGGTATCGCGGGCGTACGAGTTTTTGACGGCGAAATGGAGCGGGTTCCGGCGTGGGACCATGCGGCCAAATTGGGGCTCGGCCAATTGGACCGATGGACCTCGCCGGACCGGGCCAAGACGCATTTTGTCGAGATCGATTTGCTCGGTCAGCAGTTTCGCATCCGGTCACGACAATATGACGGCAGCCTCGGGTGGGCGTGTCCCCGAGTCCGCGAATCGACGTCGCTCGACCGTGCCACCGTGGGCCGCCAGGTCGTTGATCATGTTGTGTCCGATTTTGGCCTGACGGGCACGATCGCACGATCCGACGGTGACCGCTCGGCGTCCGTTGCGATCGCGGGTGGGCTCTCGGATGACCGCCTTCGGGATTGGGTCCGGCCTGGTGATGTGTTTGCAATCGTTCAAGCGACCGGCGGCCGGGCTTCCGAAGTGCCGCACGCTTACTTCGTCGCATCCGGTCCCGCCGAGGGTGGCAAGATTCTCGGCCGAATTGAGAGTCGCTTTGCCAAGCCGCTCAATGGCTGGGAAGCGGGTGTTTTTCGTGTCGTCCGACTTGGTGCGGCCCATGACCGTGTGAAACTTCGCGTCGTTGGCCCGGATGGAATCACGCCCGCTGAGGTTGCTGTCCGGCTGTCGGCAGCGGGGTCCGCGACCACTGACGCGGTCAAAGAACAGGGCGACACCCGCGGTGGAAGGTTCCTGTCGACAGCGGCCTATGACCGGCTCGCCTTTGCAACTGTGTCGGTCGGAGATCGCGTGATCGCCCGACTGCCTGTGGCGGTACTGGGGAGCGAGGCGACGACGATCGAGGTTCGGACTGATCCGGGTGGCGAGTCCGCCGCCTTAGGCGATGCGGACGGTCGGGCCGTCCGCAATCGGGCCCACGATACGTTGGTCCGCCTGAGTGAAGACACGGCCGACCTTCGTTCGCTGATGCAGCAGGGTAAAAACCGTGCCGCTCTGGGGCGAGTTACCGAAATCGTCCGGCGACTCGAAGACGATGTCGCCCGACTAACCGGTGACCTGGCGGCGTTTCGGGTTCGTTCGCCTCAAACGCCCCTCGATGGTGTCGACCGGACCATGCGGGACCTCAGGCAGCAACTCCAAGTACTTCGGGACGCGCGGACAAAGCTCGAGCAGGCGGTGGCCGCGGCGAACAGTCCGGAGGCCGACCAAAAACGGGCGGCGATCCAGGGGCTTTTGGCTCGCGCCGATCAGGAACTCCAGGACGCGGACTTTGACAAGTCGCTGGCGACGCTGGACGAAATACTCCGACAGGCGGCCGACTGGCCGGAAGTCAAGGCGCGGCGCGACCGGCTGACTGCCGCGTGGGCAGTAAAGTCGCCGGCCCACAAAGAGGCTCGGGCACTTGTGTTTGGCGAATGGTCGAAAGCACAGTCACTCGATGACGCGGCCCGGCTCCTGGACGCGGTTCAAGCGGCATTCGCCACGTGCAAATCGGTGGGCGACAAGCTTACGCCCGTGAAGTTGCACAAAGGGTTGATCAAGGCGGCCGGTTGGGCTGCGCGGCGCGATGAAGAACTCCGGCGGCTCGACGGGGACGACGTGGCGCGGCAGACCGAGCAGCTTCGCAAGACGGCCGGACGGCTACGGACAATGCTGGACGAGGTCGAAAAGTACATCAACGAAAAGTGAGTCTCGTTTGAAACACAGCCTCTGGCAATCGTTGATCGCCCTCGTGATGCAGCGTTGCCCGCGGTGCCAACGCGGCCGGCTTTTCCGCGGTCTGATCACGATGAACGACCCCTGCCCGGTGTGTGGTCTGATACTGCAACGCGAAGAAGGTTACTTTCTCGGCGCGATGTACGTCAGCTATACGATCGGGACGATTCTGGTCGGCGGCGGGTTCTTTCTGGCCCAGTGGCTGTTTCCGCAGGCGGGCGACTTTGCCGTGATCGGCGGCGTCGTGTTCCTTTACCTGCTCATGACGCCCGCGGTGTTCCGATACGCGCGGGCAATCTGGATTTACTTCGATCGTTGGGGCTGTCTCGAAGACACGTCGGCCGGGCCGTACGAGAAGGCCCGCGTGCTCGAACTGACTGAGTCCACCTGCAACTCCGACCGTCCCGCTTCCAATTGAAGCAGGAACCGTTTCCGGTCCAATCCGCCTCCATAGCCGCCGAGGCCGCCGCCGGTGTTGATCACGCGGTGACATGGAATCACGATGGCGATGCGATTTGCCCCGTTGGCCAGCCCGACCGCCCGCCCGGACTTCGGATTGCCGATAGCCTTTGCGATGTCGAGGTATGATCGCGTCTCGCCGTACGGGATTTCGGTCAGCATTTTCCAGACGTCTTGTTGAAACGTCGTGCCGCGGATATCTAACGGCACGGAAAACTGCTGCAACTCACGCCGAAAGTATGCATCCAATTGTCCGGTCAGAAGACCAAGCAAGGGATGCTCGCCGGGAGTGACATCGTGGTTCAAGCAATTCTTCAGTTTGGCGCTCGCCACGTCGAACGAGTCGTCCATGAACTCGACTGCGGCAATTCCGGCTGGGCTCGCGGCCAGGAACAGGTCGCCGACCGGACTAGCCAGTTTTTGAACGATGATCGCCATGACTCAGCCCCCTTCTCCGCTGATTTATCGAGAATCGGGAGCATCTGCGAGAAGCTGCCAGAATGGCAGGCAGATACGTTTCGTTTCGTTTCATTTCACGCACACCCGTTTCGTTTCACCACTCTGCACAAACAGGGCGATTGGCGGGTCATCGGAGGGATTCGAGAATTTTGAGCCGCATGGCACCGAGGGCCGGGATCAGGCCGCCGAGCCGGCCCATGACCAGCGTAAAAAGCAGCCCCGTCAGGATTACGGTGGAATCGACCGAAAGCCGGAGGATAACGGTCTTGCCGCCGCCCTGCCCGCTGGAAATGCTGCTGGTCGCGCTCGCTCCGTCACTCAGGCTGCCGAGCAGGCATCCGAGGACTCCACCGATCAGTGCGATGGCCAGCGACTCGAGCAGGAATGACACGAGGATCTGCCAGCGCTTGAAGCCGAGAATGCGCATGACGCCGATGTCTTTGATCCGCTGGGCGATCGCGGCAAACATGGTGTTCATGACGCCGAACACGCCGCCGAGGGCCATAATGGCGGCGACGAAAATGATGGCGAAAAGGAATTGCTTGTTCGTCTCCGACTGCTTGTTGAAGTACTCGGTCTCGGTCTGTGCGCTGATCTTGGGATTGGTGAATCGCGTCCGCAGGTGGAATGCCATTTCTGCGGCCCGACGCGAGACTTCCGCCCGTGTCCCGCGGTCGTCGATCCGGAGGACCATCGAGTTGTAGCCGTTCTTGCTGAAGAGCTTGGCTACGATGCTCTGCTTCGCCCAGACTTCGCTGCCGAACGTCGTCCCGTCCGAGTCGGCAATGCCGACCACGACCCAGGTGCGGTCGGAAAGTTCGAATGTGTCGCCGACCTCAAGCGTTGGCTTGCCGACTGTCGAACCGAATTCCCGGGCAACTCCTGCGCCGAGCACGGCTTCCACCTGATCGCGTTCGCCGGGCTTCTCGCCCGGCGGCGTGCGGACGCCGGCGTCGGAAAACCAGACGCCCGTTTTCAACTTTAGGTCATGAACGAGTGCGGCAAGTTCCGGTTCGACGACGCCGCGTACCTGCACGAACCGCTTCTTCTCCCGGCCGGGCACGGTCTGAATGGAGATCGCGTACGTCTCCTTGCTTGTCATGTACCTTGGCCTACCGCCCAGCGTGATCGTTTTCACGCCGATCGGCTCGGCCAGCGGTCGATCGTCTTCGTCGAGCACGCACCGTTCGACTTCGATCTTGTCGACGTCGCTGTAGGCCAGGAAGCTGAAGACTTCGTCCGTCGATCCGTCGCCGAGAATGAGAATGTTGCCGGGCTGCCCGGATTCTTCCGTGACGCGGTACATCCCCACCACGAATGCCAGCATGACGGTTAGAAGGGCGACCACGACGGTGAATGCGATTGCCGTCAGCAGCGTGATCCGCCAGCGGACCATGAGGTTGCGAAAGTTGTACCGGAGCGGTACGTTTCCCACGGCCGCCAGGATAACGAGATCAAGCAAGTATGCTGTGACTGCAATGGCAACCCATTTCTGGATTCCCGTCAGACCGAGACGTACCGCCAGTTCATGAGATGGCAGAAGGATTGCCACCAGCGACGCGAGCCCGACACCAAGCGCGAAGAGCCGAGCACCGAGATTGCGGATTGCAGATCCGCGCTGGTGCGACTCGGTGATGATCGTCTCATCGGGTATGGCGGCCGGGAGCATCAAGAGCAGTGACGACAGCGGCAGCATCGCCGGCAACACGATGAACGGCAGGCTGGCGAGGGTAAGGAAAAACCGTCGCGAGAAGTCAAACGCCGGCCAGAACCATGTCGCCAGCCGCGACGGTTCTGTTACTTGCTGCGTCAGTTCCGCGTTGGCCATCCGACGAATCCTCAGGCGATTTTGGCAAAGACTTCGGAGACCCGGACGCTGCGGGCCGACCAGGCGGGAACGACGCTGCCGGCAATGGCGGCGATAGCCCCCAGCACCGGCCCCCACCACAGCGATTCCACAGGAATGAAGAACTTCCCGAAGAATGCGATCGGGAACTGGATGCCGCCCCGGGCATTGACCCCGTAGTAGGCCAAAGTCGTGCAAAGGCCGCCGGCCAGGACGCCGACGATCAGGGCCTCGCCGAGAATCAGTATCAACACCTGCCACGGCTGGAAGCCCAGCACCTTGAGCACGGCCATTTCCGGCCGCCGTTCGCGCACGCTGATCGAAATTGCATTGGCAATGACCAGGATCATCACCGCGACAATGGCCGGGACCAGGAGATACCGCATACCCGCGATGATGTCCTTGTAGGCGTCAAGGAACGATGACACGGCCGATGACCCGCGCTCGATCTTGACGGGCGGAGTCGAGAATCTCCCGGGTTTGTCGAGGGATTCCGCCAGCGCCCGCATGGCGTCCTCGTTGGGGACGCGGACCCAGAAGAGATTTATGTAACGATTGGACATCGGATGCTGTTTACCGGTCTTACGCTCGTAGGCGTCCAGCGATTTCTGCAGGTACTCGAGGTTGAGGATCGCGCTGCCGTCGTATCGACCCGCGCTGCGGGGAAACGTGCCGACGATCTCGACATCGAATTCGATGTCCTTGTACTGGCCCGGAAAGCAGTAGACCTTGAGCCGGTCGCCGACCTTCCGGTTGATCGTCCGCAGTTTTTCCTCGCTCAGGACGATGCCCTTGATGTTGGTCTGCATGGCGGCCACATTTTCGCGCATCTGTTTGGCGTCGGCCGGGGACAGGCGGTCCTGCTCCAGGTCGTCCATCATGTTGAGCAACCCGCGAGGGTCCATCGAGAAGAAGATGATCATGTTCTCCTGGCTGCGCTTCGACGGGTCGGGATCGAGCGACGTGCCGACGAAACTCCAGGTCATGACGTCTTTCGCCGGGTCGGCTCGCATCCCGGCCGGAAGGTTGGCGGCCTCCCGCGTGAGTTCGCCGATGTAGCTCGGCGGCATCTGGCTCGGGATCTGGAACTTGTCGGTGACGAGCGCCTTGAAGTTGGCCGCCTTGGCCGAGGTCGCCGCGTCGAGGAACGTCAGAATCGACCAGATGCCGGTGATGACCAACACCATAACGAACACCGCCAGATAGCTCAGCGAGCTGCGGAGCAGGTTCCGCCGGATGCTCTTGAGAATGATGATCGCGAACTTCGGGATCGCGATAACGGCCGCACCGAATTTGGGCGGCAAAGTCGCCGTCAGGCTCTCCGACAGCCGTCCGCCCACCCGGGCGCAAAGCTCCATCGCGCCGAGCATGCCGAAGAACGGCAGCAGCAGTACGAATGGACCCACGAAGAGGACGAGAAACAGAACAAGTACGATTTTCATGGGTCACTTCACCGGGGAAAAGCGACTGTGGGCCGGGGCTCGCCCTGAGTGGAATCCATGACCAGCCGGCCCTTCTCCAGATGGAGCAGGCGCTGGGCCCGCTCGGCGGCATGCGGGTCGTGCGTGACCATGATGATCGTCTTGTTCAGGCTCTCGCGGAGCAGGTCAAGCAGGCTCAGGATTTCGTTCGCACTCTTGGAATCCAGATCCCCGGTCGGCTCGTCGGCGACGATGAGCGTCGGATCGGTCACGATCGCGCGGGCGATGCCCACGCGCTGCTGCTGGCCGCCGGACAGCATGCCGGGCCGGTGGCTGAGCCGGTTGGAGAGTTGCACGAGTTCCAGGGCATTGAGTACCTGCCGCTTGCGTTCGGCTGCGGTCAGTGGCATCAGGAGCAGCGGCAACTCGACGTTTTCGTAGGCCGTGAGTACCGGGAGCAAGTGATAGAACTGAAACACGAAACCGACGTGCCGGGTCCGCCAGCGGGCAAGCTGGCTCTCTGTCATCGCGGAGATTTCCTGGTCGCCGACCAGAATCTTCCCGGAGGTCGGTTGGTCCAGCCCGGCGATCAGGTTGAGCAGCGTCGTCTTGCCGGACCCGGACGGGCCCATGAGTGCGAGAAACTCGCCTTCGGCAACGTCGACGTTCAGGTCGGTCAGGACCTCGATCTTCTCCGCACCGCGGGTGAATGATTTGTACAGGTCGCGGACCTGAACGATCGGCTTGTTTGTCATGTTGCAACTCCGGGTGGGCTCTACCGGGACGGTTGGAGGAAGGTCACGCGGGCATTCATCCCGGGCTTGAGGAAGGCCCCCTGCTCTTCCCCGGGAGGCACTTCGACTTTGACCCGGACCTGTACGGCCGCCTTGTTTTGCAGGGCCGTCGGCATGATCCTGTCGACGACTCCCTTATAGAACCGCGTGGGATAGGCGTCGGTCGAAATCGAGCACGGCATGCCCTTGATGACCTTGCTGATATCCCGCTCAGGGATTTCGAGGTCGACCTCGAGGTCATTCAGGTCCGCCATTTCGCACACGCTCGCCGCGACATTGAACGAAAGCGGGCTGACGAGCCCACCGATCTCAGCGCTTTTCTTGAGGATGATTCCGGTAATCGGCGCTCGAAGGATGCAGTTGTCGAACTGCCACTGGGCCCGCTTCAGCCGGGCCTCGGCGAGTTTGACCTCGGCGGCAGCCACATCGATTCGCTCCTGCCGCGGGCCAAGTTCCGCGAGACGGAGCGACCGCTCAAGACGGGCGACTTTCTGGACCAGAGACGTGTAGGCGTACTGCGCCTGCTCAAACTCCTCGGCCGACAACGCCCCGGAGGCGATGATCTTGTTGCGCTCGAACTTCAGCTTGGCCTGCTTGAGCGACTCTTCCGCTTCGCGGAGTTCGGCCGCGGCCTGCTGGATCTCCTCGGGCCGGCTGCCGTTTTTCAACTCCGTCAGCCGGGCCTGCGATGCGACGAGGTTGGCCTTCGCCTCCATGAGTTGCGCCTCGAAACTCGACCGGTCGAGTACGGCAAGGACTTCGCCTTTGCGAAACAGTTTGCCTTCCTCGATATTGAGTTCGAGAATCTGCCCGCTCACCTCGATGGGGCTGACCTGAATCTGATGGGCCGGGATGATGTAACCCTTGGATTCGAGGACGGTCGCTCCAGTTGCAATTGCGGGCGATGCGGAGGTCGGGAGAGTATCAGGACTCGGCGATGGTTTGGGAGCAGCCGCGTCGCGGCTGGCGACGGTCTGCGGCGACTCCGCCGGCGCGGAGTTCCCTTTCCGGGTCGCCAGACTCAAGGCCGCGAACGCGGAAAGCAAGCACAGTGTCCAGGGAAGCCAGGGCACGCGTTGCCCGGAGCCCGTTGCTTCCGTCGTTGCCGGCAGGCGGAGCATGGCGACGCGGTCGCGCATCGTCAGATTGGCGGGTTCGCTCATCGGCGTGTTCCTCGCACGTCTGTCAGTTGTTTCATGACCCGGTTCAAAACAGTGTTCATTGTCCGGGCGTCGAAGGCGGTCGGGTCGACTTCACTTTGCATCACGAGACCGTGCAGGATCGCCTGGAAGATACAGGCGATGGCCCGCCGTTCCCTGACCGGCCGCCGGCCGATCGCTTGAAAATCGTCCGTCAGCCGTGTGCGCCACTCTTCGTACAGTCCGGCCAGCCGCTCGCGGAAGTCGGCCCGGTGCCGCATTTGTGCGAGAAAGGTGTACTGGATGCCGACGAATTCGTCCGGCGCGGGGCGGGCCAAGACCAGCGAACTGATCGCCTTCATCTTCCGCCGGACGGCGACCGCGGTTTTCGTGGGGCGGTCCCGCCCGGTGTCGCGGCCGCGCTGGCGCATCTGCTCCACCATGCGATCGAACACTGCCAGAAGGATCTGCTCCTTCTCCGGGAAGTAATAGGTCAGTTGCCCCCGGCTCATGCCGGTCCGCGATTCGATCTCGCTGAGTGACAGGTTTTGAATCCCCTCATCGGCAATGATGGCGGTCGCGGCATCGATGATCTCTTCCCGGCGGAGGGGCGCGACGGTCGTCCGGCGACGCCGGGCGGGCGTCGTGCGACTGGCCGAAGGTGCGGGAGAGGTCCGCGGCATGAACAGTTAACCTGACTAGACCGGACAGTCTAATGATAGACTGAGCGGTCTAGTCAGGTCAAGGAAAGCTAGCCGGGTTTTCAGATCAGCTTCCGACGAAGATCCCGCCGAGAAAGGTCGGATCGCCCGGCGAACGGACCCAGATGTCCGTGATCGTGGACAGGGAGATCCCTTTGACCTGCCCGGTCTTGCCCCGGCCGGGCGAGACGTAGAGCTCCAGTTCGCCGTCGAGGTCGGTGTCGGCCAAAGCCACGCGCAGGCCGCTGGCCCACTGCGAATCGCCGGTGAAGAGTGACGAACTGGCGGCCGAGGCGTAGGCGTTGACCCGGCTGAGGAGTTCGCCGGTCGCGCCGTTGCGGATGGTTATGATCGGCCCTCCGCCTTCGCCGGCCCCGGTGACCACGTCGGCCCGCCCGTCACCGGTTACGTCGCCAGCCGAGACAAAGACGCCGCCACGAAACGTCGCCTCGTAGGCGAAGTACTGCAGGGCGACCTGCCCGGTTTTCCCGTCATAGACGATGACATGCGGTCCGCCGCCCGGCCCGGCCGCACAGACGATGTCGGCCAGGCTGTCGCCGGTGATGTCGCCGGCCGCGACGCGGACGCCACCCCGGAACTCGGGAATAAAGGCGAAGAACTCGCGGACGATGTCGCGGGTGACCCCGTCGAAAATCCGGACGTGACTGCCTCCGCCCGCGTCCGCTCCGGTGATGATGTCCGCCCGGCCGTCGCCGGTCACGTCTCCGGCGGCCACCCAGACACCACCAGTGAACGACGCGTCGTAGGCAAAGAATGAGCTGATCGGGCCGTCGATCGGGAACGGCCCGAGTCCGGAAAACACCTGAACGTGCGGGCCGCCACGGGGGCCCGCGCCGGTGATGAGGTCGGCGTAGCCGTCGCCGTCCACGTCGGCCGTGGCTACGCGGACGCCGCCGCGGAATCCGGGGTCGTACGCTGTCACCGAATAAGTTGGGCTGGACCGGCCTTCGCGGTAAAAGTCCACGACCGGGATGGCCCCCGCGCCGACTCCGATGGCGAAGCTCGTTTTCGGCTGCTGGGGACCCGGCGGCGGCGGGACGATGACATCTTCAAATGTCTCGATCCCGGTGTAGATGACCGGTTGGGCCGTTGGGAACACGTACTGGCCGTCGGACGGATTCTGCGGGACACGAATGCCGTCGCTCGCCACGATGGAAAGCGTATCGCCGGGAGTGATCGGGCTCGGAGGGTTGCCGCCGTGGACGACGATCGACTGCTTGCCAGGCGTCACCTGGAATGAGTCGTTGCCTTCGCCTCCGTTGATCGTGACAGTGTCGATGCCCGAAAGCGTGATTTTGCCACCGCCGGTGCGGGAGATCAGCATGGGCGAAATGGCGAAAATGTCCGCGGCCGGAGTCCCGTTTACAGTCAGACGGTCGTTTCCGATCGCGTCGTTGATGCTGGCGTCGAACAGGCCTGTCGAGAAATCTATGGTGTAGGTGTCGTCGCCGCCGATCCCGGCAAACTGCACGGCGGTGGCAAACGTATTCGGAATCAGGATCGACAGTGCGTTGCGCGTCACACTGAGGTCGGAGCCGGCAATGTGGGCCTCAAACGTGTCGGCGGCCGTCGAACCCGACACGATGACCGCCTGGCTCACTGTGTTGACTTCGAGCCAAGTCGGGGTGATTTCAAGGTGATACGTGCCGCGACTGGCCGTCTTGGTCGATTGGCTCAGCCCGCGGTCGAAGCCCGTTCCGGCCACGATGAAGAAGAACCCGGAGAGGGTCGGCGTGAAGTTCAGAAGGCTGACTCCCCCGACCGCTCCCTGACTGCCAGTCGCGATCCAGTCGCCTTCGGAATTCCAGATACTCAGGATGGGGTCAATGCTCGAACCCGCCGCCCGTTCGCGGATGGCATAGGTCTTTCCACTTTCGAGGAAGACCTGGAACGAATCGCGGTCGCCGGCGTATTCGATCGAGAGCGGGACGGTCGTCGAGCCGTAGGGGATCGTAGTCGTGAACAGGCCCACGTCCTGGGTGTCGAGCGAGATGACGGGCGTATCAAAAGGAAGAGTCTGATTGGTGAAAAGTTCGTTCGATCCGAGGTTCTTGCCGACTTTCGCTGCTCCGACGTTGGAGAACAAACGGTTCCGCTCGGCGTAAAAGTCGCCGTTATCGGTCGGAAGCGCGGTGGACGAGAACCGGGAGTCCAGGTCGCCGTTCTGGAACGCCACGGTGACCAGTTGCCGCTCTTCCGGGTCGGACTGCACCGAATGGCTGAGCCGGAACGCGTGACCCGCCTCGTGCGATGTGGTGTCGATCGTCTCGCGCATCCGGCGGGTGGTGGAGAAGAACGAGTCCTCGTGGTTCTTCTCGAACACCAAGCCGACGTTGCGGGCGCTCGGGTTGCCGGAGACGGCCGTGATGCCGAGGGCCCCCGACACGCCGACATCGGAGTCGAAGTTGTCGATGACCATGATGACCTGGGACCCGGTCGTGTAGAGCGGGGATGCGACCCCGCGATCGTCCCAAACAACGTTTACATCGAAGTCGGCGTAGTCCATTCGGACGCCGGAGACGATCTGTAGCACCTGTTCGGTGCGGTCGAATTTCCCGTCGAAGCTCTGGACGTCGTATCCGCCGAACGGAGCGAGCGCGATCCCGGTCCAGTTGGTGTCGACGGTGTAGCCGGCGTTCTGCTGGAGCGTGCCGCCGTCGAAATCGAGGATGAGGTTGACAGTGGGAACAACGCGATTTTCGAGTGCGCGGCACCACAGCCGGGCGGTACGCCGACGGGCGTTTTGGCGGAACCACATGTTGGAGAGCCCCGGGAACAGGTCGCGGAAGGGTTGCGATTCTGACCTTATGGTAACTGGCCGCGACGGCCGGGGAAAGATGATCGATCAGGAAAGATGTGAGTATTGGACGGGTCGTGCGGATGACGTGCCATAAAAACAGACATCCCGTCGACCGGGGGCGGCGGGGGGAGCCGGCCCGGCGACGGGATGTTGTTTGGGCGAAGGGCGAAGGGGGGTCGGTTAGTAACGCAGGCTCATCCCGAATTGGAAGCCCTGCATCCAGAAGTCACTCTTGTCGAACGGCATGCTCGGCTGAGCCGGCCCGAACGGGAACTGCGGGTTGAACACTTGCGACACCGGCAGAAGCGTCGGGTTAATGTTCGGGTTGACCTGGTCACCCGGTCGGACGACCTTGCTCAGGTAGAACACGTCGTAGCCGATGTAGGTACTCAGTCGCTGCGTCCACTGATAGCCGAGCTTCAGGTTGTACTCGGGCAGGAACGAGAACTGCTTGTGGCTGAAGCTGCCGCTGTTCGGCTCGAGGACGGAGGCACCGAATGGCACGAGGGTCTCGATGCCGGCGTTAACGAACCGGGTCTGGCCCGAGGTCTCCAGTTTCTCGTGGGTGAAGCCGACGCCGACCTTGAAGGTCTGGTCGACGAACACCCGGTTCCACCGCCATTCACTCTGGAAGCCGAAGTTCAGACCGTAGAAATTGTTCCGGGTCGTGAACAGGTCGGTGATGTCGGTGACCGGCGGGTCGGCCGGATTCTGGTCGGTCAGCACAGAGTGGCTGTCGACGCGGAGCTGCTCGTTCAGGCTGAACCAGCGGAAGCCGGCCAGAGTGTTGAACTTGAACTTGTCGTAATAGGCCCAGCTTCGGAGGAAGTTGAATTCCGCGCCGCCGGCCCGGGTGTTGGTGTAAGTTCCGGCCGAGCCGCCGAAGTTCGGGGGCGAGGCGACCAGGATGGAGTCTTGGACCCCGGTAAGGACGTTGAAATTCGGTCGGGCGAGAACGGTGCGGCCGGTGATCGGGCCTTCCCAACGGTTGACCTCGGCACGTTGTTCAGTCAGGAAGCCGACGGCTTCCATGCCCCAACACCGATTCTTGTCCCAGATGCCGATCGTGCCACGCATGGCCGCTTGGGGTCCGAAGTCGACGTTGCGGTCGCCGAACAGGACCTTGACGCCGTCTTCGATCCCGGGCCGGCCGGTTGAGCCGATCGGGCCGGACGAGATCAGAGGAGCGGCGATCGGCATCGAGCGGCCGTAGAGGTACAGCAACTCTAGGTCGAAATAAAAGCAGTCGGGTCCGCCGGCCGCTTTATGGATCTGCGCGGAGCCGTCGCCGCACGCGAACCAGCCGTGGTTGCAGCCGGAGCCGCAACCGTCCTTGCCGCACCCGTGCGGGGGGCAGCCGCGGCCGGGGTCGCCACCCGCGTAAGGCCAATTGCGGTAGGCCGCGTAGGGGTCTTCCGGGCCGCCCTGAAGATAAAGAGGCTCGTGGCCGGCGACAGGCGTCACACCGCCCGCCCCGGGGACGCCCGGAATCGGTACGGCCGCCGGATCAGCAACTGCGGGAGCCTGCCCCTGCCCCCAGGCGAGGCCGGCACCAGTCGCCAGTGCCGCGACCGTGGCGAGCATGCGCTTTTTCATCGTCCGCTCCTGAAACAGGCGCGGCCCTTCGGAGCCACGCGGTGATCCTTTGCCCGCCAAGACCCGCCCTTCCCCCCCGAGGGTTGTGGCGGTCGGATCGGGCCGGTGATGCTGGTCGCGCCAGTCGGCCCGGTAGTTCCGGGGCTTCGGGTTGTTACGCCCCTTACATCGGCACGGAATCTACCGCCGCATGAGAATCCCGCCAGAATCCGCGAGATATCCCCAATCGCCCGCTTCCTTACGCTCGGCGCAATCGGCAGAGTTTCGCCAGTTTGACAGCTTGCGCCGGCTTCGCGAAAGTGATTGGGTTACTGGAAATGGGAGCTACGAGCGGATCGCCAGCTCGGACCGGAGTACGTCGGTTTGCGGGAAGCCGTGGCCGCGGTGCTGGCGGAAACCCTCGCCGAAGGCTAGGCCGAACTGTTTGCCGCGGGCCGCCGACCAGTCACGCATGGCACGCAGGTATTCGTCGACGCCATGATGCTTCAGCAACCAGTTGCGCTGGCTTTCGTGGCAGGCGAGCAACTCCGTCTTTGCATCGATTACTGCCGACACATCGACAACGGTCGTCGGCAGAACTTCGTAGCCCATCGAATCTTTGCCTTCGATCGGATCGCAATAATACAGGGCCGGGACATTCTCCAGCGGCAATAACTCGTCGGGTCGATAAAGCGGTACCGGGGCAGCGAAACAAGCCGCCCGTGCGAGCCGGCTCGTGCCTTCGTGGTCGAGATGATAATCGTCGGGGCTATGGGTCAACACGAGATTCGGGCGCACTTGGCGGAACAAGCGGGTGACGAGGGCCTGCTGCTCGGCATTGAAGAACACGTTGAGGTCGCCGACATCGAGGCAGTGGTAAGTGCCGCCGAGCAGCGTCGCGGCATCGGCCGCCTCCCGGCGACGAATCCGGCTGATCTCATCGGCGGTGTGCTCTGCTGAGCCGCAATCGCCGGCCGTCATCGTGGCGATATGCACTGACCAGCCGCGACGTACGAGCAGAAGAAGCGTGCCACCGCAGAGAATCTCAGCGTCGTCGGGATGCGCCATAAGTGCGAGGGCGACTCGGGTCATTTTGATTCTTTTTCCCGAGGCGAACCGGTCGCTGGCGGCGTTTCGGGTTCATCGCGGCCGGCCCGGTTTCGCGCGGTCACTCCGATGAGGGGGTCGAGCCACGGCTTCCCGTCCGGAGCAATCTGGTCCAACGGGCCCACCACGGGAATCGGGAGCGGCTTACCTCCCAGCGGGAGCGAAAAGACCGTACCCGAAGCGACCCCAAGGGGACCGTTAAGCGCACCGGACAGTACCCCGGCTGCCGAGGTCACTGCTCGGACCGCCGAGCCGCGATTGGCCTCCACCAGGTCCGTGTACGCAATCTGAAGGACGTATATGTCGTCCTGGAGTCCGGCATCGGCCCGGTACTCCGGGAATCGGGCGAGGACTTTCTGCCACAGGGCAAAGCCACGTTCGTACTGGTCCATCGCCCTTTCCGGCTCGGCCAGCTTGTTCAATCGCGCGGCATCAAAGAAGAACTTTCGGGCACGGATCGTTTCCGGGTGCCGCTCGGCATCGGTCGTGTGATAGTGGTGGGGGAAGTTGCTCATGTCGCGATTAACGCGGTAGAAGAACAACAGCCGATGGGCCCGATAGCTGGCCTTCAGGTCGGCGTCGATGGAAGGGTCGGAGAGGTCCGGGCCGTAGTCGTCAAAGACGAGTTTGTATTTGTCCCGGTACAGCTTGGACCGTTCTTCCAGGCGGTTCAGGGCAGCGGCATCGTAGAACATGCCGTTCTGCTGGCCGTGCTGCTCGAACTCGGTAAACGCCTTTGCCCAAGCAGCGTCGTTGAAGTTGGTTCCGCCCCCGACCTCGACGGACTTTTCCGGGAACCAACGTTCGGGACCGCTGCGGTCTTCGTCGATCTTCCACGGCGAGTCGTCGAACCAGCCTTCTTTTTCGAGCCGCTCGCCGACGAACGCCTGGGCCCGGATCGGCAGATGGCGGAAAATGATCAGGGCCGGCGCGCGCGGGACACGCTTACCGGTATCGCGGGCGATGGCGACTCGCTCGCGGATTTCAATTTGCGGCTCTGGCGGGGGCAGCGGCGCCTGGGCGTAGCCAAACCAGGCCCGGGCGGCCAGGTAATTGTCGAAGTCGTCCGCCAGAGGCGAATCCTCGGTGTGGACCGTGTTGAACGGCGGCTTGGCTTCCAGCGGCAATGTCGGAAACTGCGACTCCCCCACCGGCTTCGGTCCGGTTTTCCCGCCGTCGGCCTCCGGATCGTAATAGCGGCTCGGTATGTTTCTGTTGTCGCGCAGGAAGTTGACGACCGCGTCCGGGGTTGAGACGCTCAGCTTGTCTTTCAGTCGCCTTACGAGTTGCGGATTCGCCCGAACGAATTTTTCGAACTCGACAGGATCTACTGTGTCACCACTTCGCAGTTTGGCGGGGTCGCGGTCGCGTGGGTCGATGCAGGCCATTTGGAAGAGCGAGCGAAAGTAGTTCGTCTCGTCGGCAACGCCAAACTTGTTCTGGTAATAGAACCCGAGCATGTACCGCATGTCGGGCTGATCCTTGTTCAGCCTGACACCTCGGGCCAGCAGGTCGATCCCCTTGGCGATGTAGAAGAACTTGTCCCGGACGCGGTCGGATTCGACGGAGACGTTGTAAGCGATGTTCCAGCTTTGGTACGTCCATGGGGCCGGCGAGTGTGGCTGGAGCTTGGTAATCGTTTCCACCAGAAGCTCGAGCTTGTTCCACTCGTGCTTTTTCTTCTTCTCGTCGGATTGGTACCAGAGAATTGCCAGCGCGAGGCCGCGGGAACCGGTAAGCATCAGCCGCGCGGTGCTGCCGGTCAGGTCGGCCTGGCCGGCCGCGAGATCGGTCAATTCCAAGGTGTTGGCCCGGGCCGCGACGCTCCACGACGGCGGGACGTTGCCCGTCAGCGGCGAGGCGACGCCACGCCATAGGAAAGTGTTGACCGAAAGGATCGCCAGCCCGAGGACGAAGTAAGTGAGCTTTCGTCGGGTCGCCGGCGCGGTAGCTGCGGACATGCCGATTCCTCCGTCAGTTCGCCACTTCGCGGGCCTTGAGCAGGTAATACGCCAGCACCAGCCACGGGATCAGGTAGCCCGCGAGCACGAGAGCGGCGAGCGCCATTTCCACCCCGGGGATATTGAAGCCGCCGGCGACATAGGCACTCCAGTCAAACCGGTCGACATCGGGGATGGCCGAGAGAATCCGAGCGTAAACCTTCTGGATACCGACATCCAGCGTCTGGGCCGCCACCGCGCCGGGCGTGTTGTCGAGCGGTGAAATGATGTTGGAGTTGGTGACGATGCGGAGACCGGACTCCAACGAACCGCCGCCGACCGCGCGGCCTTCGGCGACTTCCTGGATGATCGCCCGGAAGTATACCAGCATCTCGATACCGACGGCCACCAGCCAACTGACCACGCCGCC
>JAIBBI010000001.1 GCA_019694755.1 Gemmataceae bacterium | reverse complement strand
TGAAGAGCTCCCCGATCACGAGCGTTCACCTGTGGTACGACCGGCCGCTATTCGACGCGCCGCACGAGGTCATCGTCGACGGGCTGTGCCAATGGGTCTTCCGTCGCGGTGAAGTGTCACCGGGCGAGCATTACCATCAGGTCGTCATCAGTGCGGCCGGCGACATCGCCGGGCTGGGCATCGAGGAGATCGCGCGGCGAGTCACCGACGAGTTGAAGACCATTTACCCGCCGGCGCGGGATGCGAAATGCTTGCGCAGCCGGGTGGTCATCGAGAAAGCGGCAACATTCTCGGCCGTGCCCGGCGTCGACCAATACCGGCCGGGGCCTCGCTGCTCCGTGCCGAACCTCTACCTCGCCGGCGACTGGACCGACACCGGCTGGCCCGCCACGATGGAAGGCGCGGTGCGAAGCGGCTACAGGGCAGCCGAGTGCATCGCGGCCGTTAACTACTGTTTGGGCTGACTGATCGATCAATATTCACCGCGAAGACACGAAGAATAACGCGAAGGACGACATTCCTCACAAGCGGGGTGGTTTTGCTGATCGTCTGGAGCAGCACCTAGTTCGCCGTTAGACTATCGACTCTCGATGGATATCGAATACGTCCGCATTGGCTTCTTCAAGCAGTGACTCGAATTCGTTGTCGCCGTTTTCAGCGATGTACTTCGACTCAGCCGCCGAGATTGGGATAGCCCAAAGCCAAGTGACTTTCTTGGTTGCCAAGTTGAGCGTTGTGTTCAACGCTGGCCAATGAGATGGAGCAGTGAAATACAAGTGCTCCATTGTTTTTGACAGATTGTACTCACTGACCATCGATTCAAACACGACTCCCGGCCGGCAGAACCAACGGTCCTTTTTCACGTAGAAAGCTGCCGTGCACAGTACATTGGCAAATTCTCTGACCTGGCTGTCGCACGCACTGACCAGCTCACATCGAACCGGGAACTCAGAATCGCCCTGCAGCAAAGGTGAATCCGAAAGTGTGACAGTGCTATAAGAAGTGAGCCCGCTCGAAGGAGTGTCCGGGCAGATGAGCAGATCGATTGAATGCTCGTTGAGATCATCCCAGTAAGTAATGACTTGAGGCTTTCCGCCCAGCACTTTCAAGGCGTGGCGAGCGATCAGCTTGTTGTCCGGCAAAACTTCAGCCACGACGTCGCCCCTCTCGTCATCTTCTACGAGCTAAAGAATCTGAATTGCCTTCTTAGTTCTTTGCTTCGTGCCTTTGTGCCTTCGTGGCCAATTCCGGACCTCAAGAGTCACCCCTTTGACTTACCCTGGGCCGCGACGGCCGCCTGGGCGGCGGCGATGGCGGCGGGGTCGCCGAGGTAGTAGTTCTTGATTGGCTTGAGGTCTTTGTCCAGTTCATAAACCAGCGGCACCCCAGTGGGGATGTTCAGTTCGACGATCGCGTCGTCGGCAATGTTGTCGAGGTACTTCACCATCGCCCGGATGCTGTTGCCATGTGCCACGACGATGGCCCGCTCGCCGGTCCGCAAGGCTGGGGCGAGCGTCTCGTGCCAGAACGGCAGAAACCGCTCGACGGTGTCTTTCAGGCACTCAGTCAACGGCAACTCTTCGGGCTTGAGGTGCTTGTAGCGCGGGTCATGGCCCGGCCAGCGCGGGTCGTCGCGTGTCAACGGCGGCGGCGCAATGTCGTAAGCACGCCGCCAGATCTTCACTTGAGCGTCGCCGTGCTGAGCCGCAGTCTCGGCTTTGTTCAGGCCCTGCAACGCACCGTAGTGCCGTTCGTTAAGTCGCCAGGAGTGCGAGACCGGCAACCACATCAGGTCCATGGCATCGAGAACATGCCAGAGCGTGCGCACGGCCCGCTTCAATACCGAAACATAAGCGCGGTCAAAAGCGAAGCCGGCATCCTTCAATAACTGCCCGGCCGTCGTCGCCTCGGCCCGGCCTTTCTCCGACAGGTCGACATCTGTCCAACCCGTGAACCGATTCTCCTTGTTCCATACCGATTCACCGTGCCGGACCAGGACCAGTTTGTGCATTGTCGTGCCCTTCCCAAGTTGGTGTAGTTTTACGGACCAAGCCGGCGCTTTGCCGAATCTTCATGCCCGAACGGGGCGTAGTCCGCATAATGCTCCCTACCAAAAAGGGGGAGCCCCGGAATGCGTCGAGCCACTACCGTCGTCGTGTTGTTTACCGTGTTGCTCGGCGGGCTGACGGCGTCGCTGACCCGCGGCGAGCCGACCCCGCCGGCCACGACACCCACGCGCCGATTGCTGCCCGGCCTGCAACCCGACGGCTTCATGCAACTGCCCAACCAGTGGCGGCTCCGCCCGTCGGGGACGCAGACGGACCTCGGCGATTTCCCGGTCCACTGCGAACTCCACCCCGAGGGCAAGCACCTCGCCGTGCTCCACTGCGGCTACCGGGAGCACGAAGTCGCGATTATCTCACTCGTCGGCGGCCGCAACCGCATCGTCAGTCGTGCGCCCATCGATCAGGGCTTCTACGGCCTTGCTTTCTCTCCCGACGGCAAGTCGCTGTACTGCTCTGGCGGCGAGTATGAGATTATTCACGCCTTCGACTTTCTCGACGGTTACCTGGCCAACCCTCGCCAGATCCGTGTCGCGCCGGCCAAGGAGAAGTTCGTGGTCGGCGGCGTGACTCCGAGTGTCGATGGAGGCACCTTGTACGCGACCGGCCTGCTCGGCAATGCCCTCGTTGCCGTGCCCGCCCGCGGCGATGGTGCTTCGAAGCGACTGGCATTCGGGCCGCCGCCTAAGGAGGGCGACCAGCCCGGCCCGGTCTTCCGCGACAACGAGACCGACCCCGTGCCAGGCTCCCGCGACGGGGCGTTCCCGTACGCCATCCTCGCGGAACCGGGCGGCAAGCGGCTCTTCGTATCTCTCTGGAATCACGCCTCGATAGCAGTGATCGACACGGCCACGTTTACAGTTACCGAGCGCTGGCCGACCGCCTCACACCCGACCGAGATGGCCTTGCGCTCCGACGGCAAGGCACTTTACGTCTCTTGCGCCAATTCCACCCTGGTGTCGGTGCTGGACCCGCGCACCGGGAAACAGTTGCAGACGCTCAATTGCGCACTCTACCCCACCGCGCCGTCCGGCAACACGCCGTCGAGTCTGTCGCTGTCTCCGGATAACCAGTTGCTGTTCGTCGCCAATGCCGACGCCAACAACATCGCGGTGTTCAACGCGGCCGACGACGACAAGGCCATGCCGCTCGGGTTCATTCCCGCCGGGTGGTACCCGACCTGCGTTCGCTTCTCGGCCAAGGACCGCAAGATTTATTACACGAACGGAAAAGGCACGATGCCGCGGGCGAACCGCCACGCACCGCAACCGGGTATCGCCGGTCGGACCGACGAATACATCGCCGGGCTTTTCCGCGGCACGCTCGGAGCACTCGAAATGCCGACTCCCGCCCAAATGGAAAGGTTCACACAACTCGCTTACCGGTGCAGCCCGCTTCGCGCTGACTCCAAGGCGACAGGCACTCGCCCGGCCGACAGCCCCATCCCGGCCAACGTCGGCGATCCGTCACCGATCAAGTACTGCATCTACATCGTCAAGGAGAATCGCACCTACGATCAGGTGTTTGGCGACATGAAGGAAGGTAACGGCGACCCGAGTCTTTGCCTTTTCCCCGAGGCGATCACGCCCAATCACCACGCCTTGGCCCGGGAATTCGTCCTGCTCGACAACACCTATGTCGAGAGTGAAGTCTCGGCCGACGGGCACGAGTGGAGCATGGGCGCGTATGCCACCGATTTCGTCGAGAAGACCTGGCCACTGACTTACCGCACACCCAAGGCAGGAAAACTGACCTATCCCGCCGAGGGCAGCCACGACCGCCTCGCCCGCCCGGCCGGCGGATACATCTGGGACCGCGCCATCGCAAAGAACGTCAGCTTTCGCACCTACGGCGAATGGGTGGCCAACGGGAAAAAGCCCGGCGACCCCGGCACCGCTGCCGTGCCCGCGATCGAGGGGCGATTTGATCCGTTCTACCGCTCTTTCGACATGGACTACCCCGATCAGAAACGCGCCGACCGATTCATTTCGGAACTTCAACGGTTTGAGAAAGAGGGGGAAATGCCCCGGCTGCAGATCGTCCGATTGCCGAACGACCACACGGCCGGAACCCGAGTCGGCAAACCGACACCCACGGCCTGCGTCGCCGACAATGACCTGGCTCTCGGCCGAGTCGTCGAAGCATTGAGCAAGAGCAAGTTCTGGCCGCAACTAGCGATCTTTGTCGTGGAAGACGACGCGCAGAACGGCCCGGACCACGTCGACGCCCATCGCGCGGTCAGCCTCGTCATCTCGCCGTACTGCAAGCGACAGCACGTCGATTCGACTATGTACTCGACCTCGAGCATACTCCGGACGATGGAGTTGATCCTCGGCCTCGACCCGATGAGCCAGTTCGACGCGGCCGCGACGCCGATGTGGAACAGTTTCCGCGGCACACCCGACCTGCGCGGATATGTCCACCGCATTCCCAAAGCCGACTTGAACGAGGTCAACCTGGCATCGGCATTCGGGGCGGCCGAGTCGGAGAAGTTCGACCTGACGAAGGAAGATGCGGCCGATGACCTGCGTCTCAACGAAGTAATCTGGCGGAGTATCAAGGGCCGGCACAGCCCGATGCCCGCGCCGGTGCGCGCCGCCTTCGTCCGACCGCGTCCGGACCACGACGACGACGACTGACCCGTGACTTTCCTCGGATTTTCCGCGTGCCAGGCCGGCGGACGCCGGCCCCGGGCGTTCATTGCCGGACCGGACTCGGGAGGTATAATCCCCCCATCTTGTACTTGCCGCAGAAGGAGCCGGGCATGGCCGAGGGGCAAATCGGGTCGTCGCGTTCGCCGTGGTTGTGGACCGAATTGTTTCGCACGTTTCAAGTCGCGCTCGACCCCAAAAAGCTGCTCCTTGCCGCGATCGGGCTCGTCGTAACTGCGTGGGTCACCTTCGTATTAAGTTGGGTCTTTTTCGGCATGCGGTCGGAACCCGTTGCCGCCAATTACGACCCGGCCGTGTACGTAAAAAAGGGTGATTCCGAGGAATTCGCCAAGAAGCGCGCGGCCGACAACCTGGCCCGCGACACCGCCGCCTACCAGTTCGTTTACCGCTTGGCGGGTCCGGGAGACGCCAACGCGACAGTCGAGTGGAAGCGCAATGCTGGGATCTACCGCAGCATGCCCTGGCACGAGGACCGTGGGCCCAATCCGTTTCTGATGATCACCGGCCAGGCCGGCGATGCGAGCGGATCGCGGGCCGTTCTGAAATGGCTGGCGGGCGATGGCCTGCCTGTCCTGCTCGAGCCGCTCGTCAAGTTCCTCAAGCCGGTCACCTTGCTTCTCAACCCGCTCGCCGACTTCTGGACGCGAATCTACCTGCTGCTGGTGGCGTTCTGCACGCTGGCCGTTTGGGCCTATTTCGGCGGCGCAATTACTCGCATCGCGGTGCTGCAACTGGCGGGCAAAGAGCCGCCGAGCCTCGCCGAGGCCCTGCGATACGTCACGCAGAAATACGTGCACTACGTCGCAGCCCCCATGGTGCCGCTGTTCTTCGTGGCCGGCATCGTCTTCATCACAATCCTGTTTGGTCTGATTCACCTTCTGCCGTTCATTGGCGATCTGGTTACGGGCGTACTGTGGCCGGTCCCTCTCCTTCTGGGCTTCGCGCAGGCGCTCCTCCTTGTCGGTCTGGTCGGCTACCCGCTGATGTTTGCAACGATCAGCGCGGAGGGCACGGATACCTTTGACGCCTTAAGCCGGTCTTACAACTACGTCTACCAGTCGCCTTGGCATTACATCTGGTACGCGACCATGGCCCTCGTCTACGGAATGGTTGTGGTGTTCTTTGTCGGCTTCATGGGCTCCTTCATCGTCTACCTCAGCAAGTGGGCTCTGACGCAGACGCCTGGCACCGAGGTCTGGTCGAGCCGCCGCATCGACCACATCTTCATCAACGCCCCGACCACCTTCGGGTGGCATGATCTGCTGGTCGACCGCCCCGAACTCAAATCGTATGCGAGCGAAGAAGTCCGCAATGCCTATATGAAGGAATTCGTGGGCGCGGGTAACTACATCTCGGCAACACTTGTTGGGCTGTGGACGACTCTCGTGCTGCTCTTCGTCGTGGGGTATGGCTACAGCTACTTCTTCTGTGCCAGCACGGTGGTCTACCTGTTGATGCGGGCTCATGTGGATGACACGGAGTTCGACGAAGTCTTTTCCGAAGACGAAGTCCCCGACGAACCGCTGCTGCCGCCAACGACGCTGCCCGGCCCGGGAGTTCAGCCCTCGGGTCCGACCGTGCAGATGGTCGATCCACCGACGCTGCGCACGCCGCCCACGTCCGAACCCCAACCGGACAAGTAACGGTCGGCCGACGAGAATCTGATGCCGCGTCCCGTCATCCTCTATTCCGGCAGTTTTACCGACATGCCGCTCGCGGACCTCGCGCCGCGCGTGGCGGAGTGGGGCTACGCCGGCCTGGAACTCGTCACGTGGGGCGGGCATTTCGCGGTACCAGGATCGCACGATGACGATGAAGGCAGCGCAGATACCCTGGCAACTCTTGCCGGGCACGACCTGAGCGTGCCGGTCCTGGGTGCCTACCGCGTCGGTCAGGCCGTCTGCGATATCATCGATGACCGGCACCAATCCCTACTGCCGGCGCATGTCTGGGGCGACGGCGACCCGGCCGGCGTCCGAGCCCGAGCGACACAAGAGATGATCGCCACCATCCGAGCCGCGCAGCGACTCGGAGCGACCGTCGTCAGTGGATTCACGGGCTCACCGCTCTGGTCGTTCGTCAACGGATACCCCGGGCCTTCTTCCGATCGCGTCGATGCCGGGTTCGCAGAGTTCGCCCGGGCGTGGCACCCGATCCTTGACGTGTGCGGCGAGTGTGGCATCCGCTTTGCCCTTGAGGTTCATCCCGGCCAGATCGCCTTCGACTATTACACGGCCGAGCGAACGCTTGAAGCTCTCGACCATCGGCCCGAGTTCGGATTCACCGTCGACCCGGCCCACCTGCACTGGCAGGGCGTGGACCCGGCCGCGTTCGTCCGCAAGTTCGGTGAGCGGGTTTACCATGTTCACATGAAGGACATTTTTCTCCGCCTCGACGGGCGGGGTAGCGTCCTCAATTCCTGCCTTCCTTACGGCGACCCTCGCCGCGGATGGGAATTCCGGTCGCCGGGCCGGGGCGGCATCGCTTGGGACGAGTTTATCCGCGCTCTCAATGCTGTCGGCTACGAAGGTCCACTCGCCGTCGATTACCGGGACGACGGGCTGGACCGCGAGTTCGGTGTGCAGGACGCACTCGGGTTCGTGAAACAGCTTGATTACCCGGCCCCGAGAGGCGTTTTTCGCTAAAATTGCAGAGACGCAGAGGTGGCACCATGAATCCGACTCCCGAAACCGTCGACGCTCTCAAGACCGCATGGACCGACCAATTCGTCCGCGTGACGGGCGGCCGACCGGAATTGGCCCGCTTCAACGGCATGGTCGGCCGGGTCATCACCGTGAATTGGAACGGCAAGGCGGTCATCGACTTTGCCGACGGCGGCTGGTATGACATCACCGCGTCCGACCGCTTCCTCGAAAAAGTCTCGGCCGAAGAGGCCAAAGGCAAGTACGACCCCAAGGTCAACAGCGCACAGGCGATCCCCGACCGGCAAGGCCCGTGATCCTGCTGATTGACAACTACGACTCCTTCACCTGGAATCTGGTCCAGCGCATCGGGACAATCGACCCCGATCGGGAATTCCGGGTCGTCCGCAACGACGCTGTTACCACCGACGACATCGCCCGCCTGAACCCAAGTCACCTCGTCATTTCGCCCGGCCCGAAATCGCCCGCCGAAGCCGGCATCAGTTGTGCGGTCATCGAGCGGTTTGCGCCCGCCATTCCGATCCTCGGAGTCTGCCTCGGGCATCAGTGCATCGGACAGGTTTTCGGCGGCCGGGTTGTTCGCTCGCCGCACGTCATGCACGGCAAGACGTCCGAGATTTTTCACAACAGCCAGGGCATATTCGCTGGCCTGCCCGATCCATTCACCGCCACGCGGTATCACAGCCTGGTGATCGAGCGATCAAGCTGGCACCACCCCGATTTCGCCGTAACGGCATGGACGAGCGACGACGTGATCATGGGCTTGCAGCACGTCCGCTGGCCGCTATTCGGCGTCCAATTTCATCCGGAGAGCTTTCTGACAACCGAGGGGCCGCGACTCTTGCGGAATTTCCTCGGTGTCAGAGCCTACTGACATCGTCAGACCGATTGCAGGAACCTCAGGCGGAAGGCGAGGAAGTCGCTGCTATCGACGCTACCGCTGTTGTTGAAATCAAAGGCCGTACTGGTGCTCAGGAATGCCAGACGGAAGGCGAGGAAGTCACTGGATGTCACTTGTCCATTGCCATCAGCGTCGCCATACAGGCGGAAAAGCGTATTGGCGGGCGTACCGACCATCGTGTAGTCATCACCGACGGTGCCATCACCGTTGCCATCGAAGATGCCGCCGTTGATCTGACTCGCATTAATCGTCAGCGTGTACCGACCGTCCGCGAGGGAGCCGAAATCCGTTGAGTTGCCGGCAAACGTCAGGGTCACGACCGTAGCGGGTCCCGAGTTGTCCACCGAAGCCGCGACGGTCGGCTGGAGCAGAGTGGTCTGATTTTGCAGCGTGAACGCCGACGCTGGTGGTGTGCCGATGTTCTGGTTGAAGGTAATCGTCATCGTGGTGACCCGCGATCGTTGGGTCGAACCACCGTTTATCACGACTCCACCGGTTGCGACCTTGGCCGGGTTGGCGAATCCGAAGTTCTTGCCGGTCAGAGAATCGCCGGCAGCCACTGTCAGGAGGTAGGGGGCACCGCCGGACGGCTCCGACTGCGATTTGCCGCTGGGTGTCTCGGCCCGAACCCGATACGTTCCCGGGAGGAGGTTGCTGAAGCTGTATTTGCCGGCCGGGTCGGTGACGACCGAACGTTCGCCGCCGGTAAGCTGCATTGACCAACCGTTGATGGCGCCAATGTCGCCGAAGCCATCCGTGTCAGTCACCTCGAGGAACCACGTACCGTTGGGATCGATGTTGTCCAGGTCGGATAGTTTGCCTTCGGGTCGGAAGACGCCGGTGAAAGGGGCGCTGCCCGACGTGATAGCGGTGGTCGCCTCATCATCAAAAACTGTGTTAATGTAATTCTGGCCGCCACCGCCATTATTGGTCGACAGTTCGACACGTTGTCCCGTCGGTGCGACCAAGAAGATGTTCAATGCCCCGTCATACGCGTGATTCAGGTTCACTTTGACGTCCGCATCCGACAACCGGCCGGAGAATCCGCTGACGACGAGTTTCGACGTCACCGTTGTGTTATCCATGGTCGGGATGGGCACATCGACCGATACGGGGCTGATCAGAGTCTGATCGAGTTTGCCGTTATTGTTGTCATCGAAGTACACGTTGACATTGGCGATGCCGGGTTCGCCGTCAAACGTGCCGTTGGCGTTGCCATCAGCGTAGACAGTACCGGCGATCGTCGCTGCCCGGAAGTTGCCGAAATTGATCCCTGCGGTCGTGAAGCCGGGTGCGATGTTGACGATGGTCGGACCCGGCGCCGGCTCGGTCGGGGTGTAGCCGACCGGCGTGATCTGCCGCACCCTGTACGTTCCGCCCGCCAAGCCGGTGAACGAGTAGTTTCCGATTGCGTCGCTGGTGGTGAATTGCTCGCCGGACTGAATTGTCAGCGACCAGGAGTTCAGGATTCCGTTGTCTGCCGGCGGGTAAGTGTCCGTAATCTCCAGGGTCCAGGTTCCATTTCCTCCGAGTCCGTCGAGAAGACTCAAGGGAACTTCGGGGCGGAAACTACCGCTGAACGGCGCAACCCCCGCGGCAATCGAGATGCCGGCCTCGTCGTCGAACACGGTATCGGTAAAGTTGTCCGAACTGCCGCCGCGGCCGAGCGTGAGTGCGATTCGCGTGCCGACCGGCGAGATCAGCACGGCGTTGACGTCAGCATCCCACGTGTGACTGATATTGATCTTTACGTTTACATCGGCCACGACGCCGGAAAGCCCGGCAACATTCAGAGTGGACGTGTGAATTTTGGATCCATCAATGGTGACCGGCACCGTCGTCGCGGTGAAAGTTTGCGTCGTCACGTCAAGCGCACCGTTGCCGTTGGCGTCGTTGTAAACCGTGACATTTGCCAGACCGGTTTCTCCACCCTCACGGGTGAAGCTGTAATTGGCGTCGTTGTAGACGGCACCGGTGATCACTGCCTGCGGGAAGACGCCGAAGTTGCGGCCGGTCACGTTTAGAGAGGCGACCAACCCATCGAAGTAAAAGCCGATTGAGGGCTCAGTCATGCCGTATCCGGTAGGCGTGACCTCGCGGACTGTATAGCTACCCGCTCCCAAAGTGAACTTGTAATCGCCGGAAGCATCAGAACTTGTGAACAGTTCACCGGTGCCGATGGTGACCGACCAACTGTTCAGGGTGCCGACGTCAATGGCGGCCGTGTCGGTCACTTCCAGATACCAATCGCCATTCGGGTCGAAGCCATCGGCAGCAGAGAGCAGGCCCACCGGCCGGTAGCTTCCCGAAAACGGTGCGAAGCCAGCCGCAATCGCCGTTCCCGCCTCGTCATCAAACACCGTGTCCGTGAAGTTATCGCCCGAAGAGCCGTTGTTGGTCGCAAGCGCGATGCGTTGGCCGGCCGGACTGATCAGGACGATCTGCAAGTCGCTGTCGTATGTGTGGTTGACATTCAGTTTGACATTGACATCGTAGACAACGCCCGAGAGTCCAGTAACCGACACTTTGGACAGTGTGGTCCCGCCGTCGAGAATATCGAGCGGGACGTTTGTCGAGGTGAAGGTCTGGGCGGCGGCGGTATCGCGGACGCCATTGTTGTTTCCGTCGAGGTACACGATTGTGCCCGACTGGCCGAGTTCCGTACCGTCTTTCGAGTAATTGCGATTGGCGTCGACATAGACATTGCCGGCGATCGACGATGGCACATATTGGCCGAGGTTTCGGTCGATCGTGGTCGTGCCCGAGGTCGCGACGACAACGTGACCGCCGCCGGTGCCGCCCGGCTGGGTTTGCGTGGTACCGCCGGCCAGGATCTGCCGAACGGTGAATCTACCCGGTGGCAGGTTTCCGAATTGATAGTTGCCGCTGGCGTCGGTGGTCGTGATCGCTTCGCCGCCGGATATTGTCAACGACCAGCTGTTAAGCGTGCCGACATCCTGGAAGGCGTCGTCGGTAACCTCCAGTGTCCAAAGTCCGTTTGCGACGCTGAGGTCAAAGTCGGACAGAAGGCCTTCGGGTCGGAAGCTCCCGGTAAAAGGTGCAACTCCAGCCGCGATGCCGGTTGCTGCTTCATCGTCGAACACCGTGTCGGTGTAGTTGTCACTGCCGCCGCCGTTGTCCGTCGTTAGTTCGACAAGCTGCCCGCTCGGACTCCGCAGAAAAACGTCCAGATCGGCGTCCCATGTGTGCGTAATGTAGAGTTTGACATTGATGTCCGTGATGACTCCGCTGAAACCGGTCACGGTGAGTGTCGAAACAACTGTCGAGTCGTCAGCAATGGTCTTGGGAACGTCTGCTGAGTTGAACGTCGTAGTCGCGGAATTGATGGCTCCATCGTTGTTGGTGTCCAGGAAAACGGTCGCACCGGCGACCCCGGGCTCACCGCCATCGAGACGGTAACTGCCGTTGAGATCGTTGTAGACCCGGCCGGAGATGTTGACCGGCTGGTACTGCCCGAAGTTTCGGAAGTAACTTCCTCCCGCGATAATCGAAGCAGAATGCGTGCCGCCGACAGGCTCGGAGCCCACCCACCCGAATGGCAGTTCGGTCCGCAACGCGTAAGCCCCCGGCGTCTGATTGGGAAAGCTGTAATTGCCGCCGGCTGCCGTAACAGTCGTCAATTCCGCGGTATCGATACTCAGTGACCACGAATTGAGCACGCCCGTGTCGCTGGCCCCGTCATCATATACTTCCAGCTGCCAAACACCGTTTGCGCTGGCCCCGTTGAAATCGCTCAGGAGCCCCTCGGGCCGGAAGTTGCCTGTGAACGGAGCTATGCCGGCCGTGATTGCTGTGGCAGCCTGATCGTCAAACGTGGTGTTGGTGTAGTTGTCCGAGCTACCACCGTTTCCCGTGGACAGCTCGACACGCGTACCGTCCGGCGCGACCAGAAACAGACTCAAGTTGGAATCACTAGTGTGGCTCAGGTCAACTGTGACATTGACATCAGTGATGAGGCCGGCGAGGCCGGCGACGGCCTGAAACGAGTCGGTCGTGAGGAAGTCGCGAATTCCCAGTGGAACGTCCGTTGACGTGAAGCTGCCCGATCCCGTGTCTCGGACTTTGTTGCCATTGGCATCGAGATAGACGGTTCGACCAGCGATTCCCGGCTCGCCGAAACCGAAGCTGCCCGAGGCGTTGTTGTCGACGTAGACGGAGCCGGTTAGGTTTGTGTTGCTTCTCTGGCCAAACGCCAAGCCGGCGACGTGGTTTCCGGCCGCGAACGAGACCGTATGGACATCGCCAGCCGGGGAGGTGCTGATCCATCCCGGCTGCACGACTCTGCGGACGTTGTAGGTGCCGGGCAAGATCGGAATCCGGAAGGTGCCTGCCGCATCGGTTGTGACCGAGGGATCGGCGTTCAGGATGATCTTCCAACTGTTGAGTGTGCCTGAATCTCCACCGGCATCGTCGGTGATCTCCAATTTCCATGTGCCGTTCGGGCTCAAGCCGTTGAACGTCGACAGCAATCCCTCGGGTCGGAAACTGCCGGTATAGGGCGCCGTGCCCGCAGTAATGCTGACGAGAGCCTGATCGTCAAATACAGTGTTGGTGAAGTTGGCCACGGAAAAGCCGTTATCCGTCGTCAGTTCAACTTTTTGACCGCCGGGCCCGTAGAGGAAGATGTCCAGGTCCGCATCGTAAGTATGAGTGATGTCGAGCTGGATGTTGACATCGAAGATGTTTCCGACGAATCCACTGATTGTCAGGTTGGAACTGACCGTAGTGAAATCACCAATGGCCTTGGGCACGTCCGCCGAATTGCCTGTCGTTCCGGTGTCGAAGACGCCGTTGTTACTGAGATCGAGATAGCCGGTCCAACCCGAAAGCCCTGTTTCGCCACCGGTCCGTCGACCGTCGTTCGATACGTCGCTAAACACCAGACCGTAGATCGAACCTTCCTGAAACTGACCGAAATCCCGGCCATTTACGACGGAGTCGCTGCCGGCCAGCGTGACCGCCTGAGCGGCGGGGGTGCCATCATTCCATCCCGTCGCAGTAATGCGGCGAATCGTTGAGGTACCGGCCGGAACGCCGCTCAGCGCATACAGCCCGCTTGCATTGGTGGTCGTGGACAGTTCCCCACTCGTGAGCGCCCCGTCATTGTTGGCATCGACGTAAACGGTCCAACCGGAGAGGGGAGTCTCTCCTGCACCATAAATACCATCGTTGTTGCGGTCTTCGAATACAGTCCCGTAGATTACGCCCGAGGTACCGCTTAGAGTAAACGTCCGATCGAAGCTATCGCCTCCCGTGCCGTCGCCGTTGCCGTCGAGTGGATTGTTGAACGGGTCGCGGAGGCCCCCGGAGACCGCTCGGAATCTGTACCGGTCGGGAGTCGGCGTCCCCGTATAAGTAAACGTCAATTCGTTGGTGCCGACCCGATAAGGCGCACCGGCGTTGATCGTCAGAGGGTAGGTGACATCGTCGGCGGTATTGAAAATTCCGTCCGGGCCGTCGCGACGCAATTCGAAATTCCCGGACACAACAGTAGCCGGGCTAAACCGATTGGGTGCGACGATGGTCCAAATGGTCGGAAAAGTGCTGACCGTGCTTCCTTCGGCGGGTAGCGTGTTCGTTCCGAATTTGGGTGCGGAATTGGAGACGGTCAGCGCCTTATAGCTATTGACCCGTCCGGTTCCCAGTTTACCTTCGAACCCGGAATTCAGCGAGTCGATCGGGTCGGCCGTCGCGAGAAGGCGAGCGACGACTTGCTCCCGCGTCCAACTCGGATTGGCTGACCAGATCAGTGCCGCGACACCGGCCGCGTTGGGCGTAGCCATACTCGTGCCATCGTAAACTGAGTAACTGACGCCGGTGCCATCGGCACTGGTCGTCGTAGATAGGATTCCCGAACCGGGCGCTGAAACGTCGACATACGTGCCGTAGTTGGAATAGCTGGCTCGCTTGTCGGCCGAATCCGTCGCCCCGACAAAGATCGGGTAGGTAAAGCTTCTGCGGGCTGGATTAAGCGTGTTGTTGTTGCCTGCTGAGTTGAAATGTAGCACGCCCTTGCCGTAGGAATAGTCCCAGCCGGCAATGACAGTTGCATTGTCGGCGAAACCGTCGAAGTTGTAGCTGGAGTTGACGATCTTTGCGCCGTTATTGGCAGCGTAGGCAAACGACTCGGCAACGCGCTGCGCAGTCCAGCCAGTGGACCCGTCCCAACGGATCGGCATGATCCGGACGCCACCACCTTTGCCGTTGCCGCCGCCGGCCACCCCCGCCACGCCGACGCCGTTGTCGGTGTCGGCCGAGATGATGCCGCTGACGTGCGTCCCGTGGCTGTCGGCCCCGACCGGCAGAGGATTGTTGTCGCCGCTGCTGAAGTCCCAGCCGCGAACGTCGTCGATGAAGCCGTTACCGTCGTTGTCCTTGCCGTCGGCGGCGATTTCGCCGGGATTGGTCCAAATGTTGGCCGACAGATCGGGATGGTTGTAGCCGACGCCCTCGTCCGTGACCGCGACAACGATACTGGTTTCCCCCGTCTCGATGTCCCACGCCAGATTGTTCTGCATTTTGGTGTGGTGGTATTGCGACCCGTACTGAGGGTCGTTTGGTGTGAAGTCGCGCGGGTCGCCGCCCGCAAAAATGTAGTTCGGCTCAGCCCACGTTACAAAGCTCGCCTTTTCCAACCCGGAAATGACCACCAGCGGGTCAGACCCCGGCGTGACACCAATGGAAACGAGGGAGTTCCCGTGGCCGTCGTCATGAAATATCTCGCGACTGGCCCGCAGATCGATACCAAGAATCCCTTCGTTCTGCACCCAATGCGACAATGTCTGCAATGGCTGAGCCGAGTGAATAAACGCGGAAACCTCGGTTGGGCTAAAAGGCCTGAGCGGCCCAACGTTCGCCGGCGTCGTGCGGTCTTCGAGCGTTTCCACAGCCCACCGGCGGGAAAGAACGAATCGCAAGCCACGTGCGCGAGTCGAAGTGCGAAACATGAAGAGCTCCGGGATCTTGCAGAAAGGAAATCAGCGGAGGAGTTTCGCACGAAACTTGTCAATGTCAAGTGATTTCCGGACGGGTTTCTGAATCCGGGCCAACGTTTCAGGGAAACCTCACAATGCCGACACGGCCGGACTCGGAGGCATACAGAATAGCGAAGTCGGACCAGACTCTGTGCCATGTCCTGGAAGAACATCCTGCCGGGCAGCGTTCAGTTCCGGAAGTCGACTTTCGATTCATTCCAAACTTTGGCCCAGCCCGTCGAAATTCCCGGCCCGGAGTTACGGTTGGTCGATGAGCAGTGTTTCGCAACCTCAGCCGATCATCGCACCGCGCAGACAAACGGGCGGGTCGCGAGGACTCGCCCGGCGTGGTAGCTAGATCGTTGTATCTCGGGAGGAACTACTTCTTGGCGTACTTGGCCCGGGCCGGGGCAACTTTGCCGAGGCCGGTGCCGGACTTTTTGGCGAACCGCTCCTTGCTGCCGTCCGGCAGATAGCGGACGCCGACTTTGGTCGGTTTGTTCGTCGTCGGATCGATCAGGGCGACGTTAGAAATCGCGATCGGCATTTCCTTCGAGAGTCGGCCGCCCTGGTTGTTCTGCCGGCTGGGCCGCAGGTGCTTGTAGACCTTGTTCATTCCCTCGACGACGACTTTGTCGCTGTCGACGAGAACGCGCAACACCCGGCCCCGCTTACCTTTATCGTCGCCCGAGAGGATCTCGACCGTATCGTCTTTGCGAATATGAATGTGGCGCATCGCTCAAATCCTGTCCGAAGTTCTGGAACAGATGGTATAGGAACTGCCCGAAAAATGGCGATGCCCGGGCCGCCAACAGAACTAGGCAATCCCCCTCCCCGACCGGTATAGTGTGCGGAAATTCACTCCCGGAACATGGAGGCTGACATGGGAATTCTCGCCGAATTCAAAGAGTTCGCGGTCCGCGGCAACGTCGTCGACCTGGCGGTCGGCGTGATCATGGGGGCCGCGTTCGGTCCCATCGTGACCTCGCTGGTCAACGACGTCATCATGCCGCCCATCGGCTGGGCGATCGGCCGGATCGACTTCTCCAAGCTGGCCGTCGACATCCCGGTCCCCATCGGCGATCCTGTGAAGATCAGCTACGGCAAGTTTCTGAATGCGACCCTCACCTTCGTCGTGACCGCGTTCGCCGTGTTCATGCTCGTGAAGTTCATGAACGCCATTCACAAGAAGAAGGAGGAAGCTCCGAAGTTCACGAAATCGGAAGAACTCCTCACGGAGATTCGCGACTGCCTGAAGAAGACGGCCGCGTAGCCGGGCCTACCAACGGCCCATGCCCGCGCCGGGTGCGGCGGGCTGTTTGGGTCCCATCATCTTCATGAGGGCCAGAAGTGGCTCCATCTGCTTCATGCCGGACTCGACCGTACTCATTTTGATGCGGGCGGAGTATTCGACAGTCTTCTCGTTGAGTGTAACGGTTGCCGTTTCGCCGACCTCGGGCGGGAATGCGCCGGGGCTCGACTTGAGTTGCTCGACCTGCTTCTTGCCTTCCTCGGCCGCGCTCTTGGCGGCATTGGCATCGAAAAAGACGACCGCCGCACGGATCTCCAACTCCGAAGAACTGAAATTCGCCCACGCGCCGATGCACTTCATGGCGAGTAGAGCGTCCCCGTCCGGCTTAGGCACGCCCGGGATCATCGGTCCACCTTTGATCATGTCGGCCATTCCCGGCGCGGTGGGGTTCATTACGACAAACACATCGGCCTGCGAGGCTTTCGCGGCAACTTCGGCAATGCTGCCGTCGGTCCGGTTGCGTCCAGCCGTACGTACGGCGTCTTCCGCTTCCGATTGCGGTCCGAGGACAATCGCCACGACTCGTGAACCGACAACCGCATTGATCTGTGCGGGGTTCTGACCGGACTGAATGACCGGCCGGTTTCCGAATACTGCGGGCGAACCGCCGAGCGCGGTGGTGAGTTTGGCTTTGTCGAACGGAGTCTTGCTGGTCATCACGATCGACTGCGTGGGCAGGAAGCCGGGCCGGGGGTTCGTGCCCATCACGAATTTCTCGATGATGTTTTTTGGTGAGGTGCCGACCGCCTGACCATAGGCAGCGAGGGGCGAGCCTGCAATGAGTTGTTCGAGAAGTGGCCCGACCGGGGTCGTAGCCAGGCGGTTGACGTCGGCTCCCATGACGAACGGCGACTTGTCGGGAATGTAAGCGACCGGATCGAGGTTTTCGGCCATGAGGAACTTCACCAGGAAGATTCCGCCGAATGCCAGCCCGACCACGACAACCAACCCGGCCGCCAAGCCGATGATCAGTGGGGCGTTCGATTTGGGTTTCTTCTTGCCCTTCGGCCTGCTCGGCCGAGCTTCCTTCTTCGGTGGAGCCTTCTTCGGCTCCTCGACCATTTCAACTCCTTCGGTGATGATGTCGTCGTCTTCCTCGATGAGTTCGACGCCCCCGGCGGCGACAGGTTTCGGCGCGGGTGCGGAAAACATCACCTGACATTTGGGGCACGTAATGACTTTGCCCGCGGGGACGGGTTTCGGCGATTTCAGGTTCGCCTTGCATTCGGGACAGGAAATGGTGAACACGGCCATGGCGGCGGCTCCGCGGACGGGGTAGGACTCCGCTATGATACCAACCGCCGGCCCGCGAACAGCGCGGCAGTTACTTCACCTCGTACTTCGCGGCAATCGCCGACGCTTCCTTGGCCGCCCGCGTGTCGGCATAAGTGCGATTCAGCTGCGCAAGTTGATTGGTCATCTGCTTGAGTTGCGCGGAAAACGCTTTCTTAAACTCGGGAGTCACCGATTCGGTCGCCTTGAGGCCGGGGGCCATCGCCAGATCGAGCTTTTTGATCGTCTCAAGCATCGGTCGGGCGCGGAGATCCGCCGCAACCCGCTTTTCAGACCGCAATTTATTGGATAGTTCGCCCGCCTGCTGGGAGATCGGCGTGCCCTTGAAGTTCGCCGCCAGACGTACCGCGCTGTCGTACGACGAGATCGGGTCATCTTTCTGACCGTCCCGGGCCTCCTGGAGTCGCTTGTTGCCCCCGGCTTGGAGCGCTGCCGCCAGGGCGGATGCCTGCTCCTTCAATTTCGGGTCTGCGGATTTTGCCAAGGGCAGAACTTTGGCGACCGTGGCGACGGGCGGCTTGCCCGCCTGAAGGTCTTCGACGATCTTCTTGAGAGACGAGTGCGGATCTTTGATCCCCGCCGCTTTTACGAGAGCCTTGCCGACGGCAGTGCGGACGGCCTGCTCCGCCTCCGCGGGCCGACCCTCCAGCAGCAGCTCGCCGTCCGGCCCGAAAACGAACATTCGCGGGATGCCTTCCTTCTTGGATTTGGGCACGTCACCACCCTGAAGCACAGGGAATGTGATCCCGAGCGCTTCCGACTTCATCTTCACTTCGTCCGCGGGTGCGTCCTGAACGTGGAAGCCAATCATCGCCAGCCCGAAATCGCCGAGTTCTTCATTCCACCTGACCAGGTGGGGCATCGAAGCCAGGCACGGGCCTCAGTGAATTCCCCAGAACTCGATCACAACAACACGGCCCTTCAGGTCGTCGAGTTCGGGCTTGGAGCCGCGTACGACCTCGCCGAAATTCACGGTCGATAACGACTGTGCCGGCGCGACCGCGGCAAGCAACAGCAAAGCACACAAGGACAACCGGTACATGGCCAAGCCCACCTCAACGCGGATTGCTCGTGAGACGGCTATTGTGCCGCGCGCGTTCCCGAAATCCAAGCAAAAAAGGGTGATTTCCCGAAGTCGGCCGTCACAGTCGGCGGTACTTCTTGACCGACCGCCGACCAAACACCGGCGAGGCCGCCTTCGGCTCGGGGTCGACCTTTTTCGCCCGCGGCGAATACGCCTCAAAGTTCGGCATTCGTTCTTCTTCGAGGAGCCGATTGACCTGCATCTCAATCGAGGTCAGGTGATCGCCCTCTTCCGGAGTGACGAACGAGATCGCGACGCCGTCGTTGCCGATGCGGCCAGTCCGCCCGATTCGGTGGACGTAGTTCTCGATGTCGTCCGGCAGATCGTAGTTGATGACGTGTGAGATTCCCACGACATCGATGCCGCGGCCGACCACGTCGGTAGCGATGAGTACGACAACTTTACCCTGACGGAACCCGGCCATGATCCGGTCACGCTGCGACTGCTGCAGGTCGCCGTGCATTGCACCGCAACGCGGTACCTTGGGCCGAAGCTTGGTAAACAACTTGTCGGCATCGCGCTTACGCCGGCAGAAAACGATCGCCTGACGCGGGCGTTCCTTAACCAGCACGCGGAGGAGCAACTCGAACTTCCGGTCCTGATCAACGGTGTAAAAGGTCTGGCGAATCTTGCTGACGGTCGGCTCGTCCGGGCAAAGATTTATGTGGAACGGATCGATCATGTAACGGGTCGTCAGCCGCATGACCGAGTCGGGAACCGTTGCCGAGAGAAGGAGCGTCTGCCGCTCCTTCGGGACCCTGCGGAGAATCTTCTCGATATCCGGCCTGAAGCCGATGTCGAGCATGCGGTCGGCTTCGTCGAGAACGGCGTATTTGATCCCGTGAAGGTGAAGTGAGCCGCGGGCGATCAGGTCAAGCACCCGGCCGGGAGTTCCCACGACGAGGTCGATCCCGTCTTTGAGCGCCTTCATCTGCGATACGACGCGCGTGCCGCCGTAAACGGCCATCGTCTTGATGTGGTGAGTGGGGCAGAGTTTCTTGGCCTCTTCGGCCACCTGCACGGCCAACTCGCGGGTCGGCACAAGGATCAGTGCTGTCGGACCCGGAGGACCGTTTTCCTTCCAGGAGTTCAGGTAGGGCAGGAGGAACGAGGCGGTTTTGCCGGTCCCGGTCTGAGCCTGGCCGATCACGTCGCGGCCCTTGAGCGCGTGCGGGATCAATTCCTCCTGGATCGGCGTCGGATGATGATAATTCGCTTCGGCCAGCACCCGAAGCAATGGCTTCGACAGGTGCAGGTCGGCAAACGTCGTCTTGGTGGCTGTCGGGATCACTGGAATGCTAATGCGGACCTTTCGACTCAGGCAATGTGAATGTTAAATGACTATTGTCGGTTGTACGTTGAGGCTTCCCCGGCGGCCAGCGGACCCGAACCGCGACCCACGGCGGGGGTCCCTAAGATAACTGCAGTCTATTCCGAGGGCGCATGTCCGAATCCCCTTCCGCCGGCAAGGATCAGGTCTTTCGCGCTCGCGGCGTCACGAAGGTGTACCACATGGGCGAAGTCGATGTCCACGCGCTCCGCGGCGTCGACCTCGACCTGTTTGCCGGCGAATTCGTTGTGCTGCTCGGGCCCTCGGGGTCGGGCAAGTCGACCCTCCTCAACATTCTCGGCGGTCTCGACGTACCCTCGGGCGGTAGCGTCTCGTACCGCGGCAAAGAACTGACCGAGGTCGGCGACGCCGAGCTGACACGCTACCGGCGTGAGCATGTCGGCTTCGTATTCCAGTTCTACAACCTCATTCCCAGCCTCACGGCCCGCGAAAACGTCGCTCTCGTGACCGAGATCAGTAAGAACCCGATGAAGCCGGCCGAGGCTCTTGCGCTGGTCGGCCTGCAGGATCGGATGGACCATTTCCCCTCGCAACTCTCCGGAGGCCAGCAGCAGCGTGTCGCCATTGCCAGGGCTGTCGCCAAGCGACCGTATATTCTCCTTTGCGACGAACCGACGGGCGCACTCGATGTGGAAACCGGGGTGGTCGTGCTTGAAGCCATCGCGGCAGCCAACCGGGAACTGGGAACCACGACGGCCGTGATCACGCACAACGCGGCCATAGCCGGCATGGCCGACCGCGTGATCCACATTCATGACGGCCGGGTCGACAGAATCACCACCAATGCCACCCGGCTTCCCGCGCGGGAGCTTCAGTGGTGATTTCCGCCATCGACCGCAAGCTGCTTCGCGACCTCTGGCAAGTCAAAGGCCAGGTGCTGGCGATCGTTCTCATCCTCATGTGCGGCGTCACGGCATTTGTCATGACCCGCAGCGCGCTCGTGAGCCTCGAACAGACTCGGGCCGCCTATTACGACCGCCACAGGTTTGCCGACGTATTCGCCCGCGTGAAACGCGCACCGCGATCGCTGGCGGATCGTGTGGCCGAGATTCCGGGTGTGGTCACAGTGTCGACTCGGGTCGTGCAGGACGTGACTCTCGACGTGCGTGGCCTGCCCGAGCCGGCCGTCGGCCGGCTGATCTCGTTACCGGAATACGACGCGGCCGGCGACCTGAACACAGTCTATCTCCGGCTGGGCCGGTTCCCCGATCCTGCCCGCGACGACGAGGTGCTGGCCAGCGAGGCGTTCACCGTCGCGAACAAACTCGAACCGGGCGACACCGTCTCGGCCATCATCAATGGCCGAAAGAAGCTGTTGCGGATCGTCGGCGTCGCTCTCGCGCCGGAGTACATCTTTCAGATGCGGCAGGGCGACTTCTTTCCGGACGATAAACGGTTTGCCGTGATGTGGATGCCTCGCCGGCCCCTCGAGTTCGCCTTCGACCTCCGCGGCGCGTTCAACGACCTCACATTGACGCTTGCACCCGGCGCGGTCGAAAAGGAAGTGCTGCGCCAACTCGACGATCTGACGGCCGAGTATGGCGGAACAGGTGCCGTGGGCCGAGACGAACAGCTCTCACACAAGTTCGTTTCGGACGAGTTCGAGAACCTGAAGAATATCTCGCGGATCGCCCCCAATATCTTTCTGGGCGTCGCGGCCTTCCTCCTCAACGTCGTCCTGTCGCGACTCGTCACCTCGCAACGCGAGCAGATCGCCGCACTCAAGGCGTTCGGCTACTCCAGTCTCGCCGTGGGCTGGCACTACCTGAAATTCGCACTCGTAATCGTGGCACTCGGCCTTGTAGGCGGGATGATCGGAGGCATCCTCCAGGGGCAGTGGATGACCTCCCTGTATCAGAAATTCTACCGGTTCCCGATTCTTCTCTTCCACTATGAACCGAGCGTCTTCATCGAGGCGACGGTTATCGCACTCATTGCTGCGGGGGTCGGTACGCTCGGCGCGGTAAGGCGAGCTGTCACGCTTCCCCCGGCCGAGGCCATGCGGCCGCCGTCACCACCGCGCTACCGGGCCACGCTGGCCGAGCGCATCGGGCTGGCCAGGCTCTTGTCGCCGGGTGCGCGAATGGTGTTGCGCAACCTCGAACGCAAGCCGATCAGCGCGGCCCTGTCCATCCTCGGACTCGGATTTGGTTCTGCCGTGCTCATCATGGGCTTTTTCATCGGCGATGCGTTCGATTGGATCGTTGACATCCAATTTGACGTGATGCAGCGGCAGACTGTCAGCGTGTCGTTTGTCGAGCCGCGGCCCGGACGAATCAATCACGAACTCGCGCACCTGCCCGGAGTCATCGCGGCCGAGCCATTCCGCGCCGTCGCGGCAAAACTGCGGCATGGTCCGCGATCGAAGAGGCTCGCCGTCCGCGGTCTGGTAGGTGAGCCGCGACTGCTTCGATTGATCGACGAGAGCTTGCATGCGGTCGCCCTGCCGCCAGAGGGATTGGTCCTCGGCGACGAATTAGCCAAGATCCTCGACGTACGCGCGGGCGAATCCGTCTCGATCGAGGTCCTCGAAGGGCAGCGACCCATTCGCGAAGTGACTGTCAGCCTGATCGTGAAGGAAATCGTCGGCGCGAACGCCTATATGCGAATCGACGCATTGAACCGTCTGATGGGCGAGAGCGATGCCGTAAGCGGAGGATACCTGATTGCCGACAGCAACGAATTGCCCAACCTCTACGCCACGCTCAAGGAGCGGCCCGCGCTGGCCGCCGCCCAGGTGAAAAGCGCGATGGTCCAGAATTTCAACGACATCCAGCAGGAGAACATGCGGATCATCCGCAGTTTCTATGTGACGTTCGGCATCATCATCGCGGTAGGCGTGGTTTACAACGCGGCCCAGGTCTCGCTGGCCGAGCGGAGCCGGGACCTCGCAAGTCTTCGTGTTCTCGGGTTCACTCGGGGCGAAATCTCTGCCATCCTGCTGGGGGAACTGGCCGTGCTGGTCCTGGCGTCACTGCCCGTCGGCCAACTTCTGGGACAGGGGTTGGCTTACATGATTGCCAAATCGGTCGAGTCGGAGGCGATCCGGATGCCGGTCGTGATATTCCCGGCAACTTACTCGGTCGCGGCGATCGTCATCCTGGCTTCAGCCGTCGCGTCCGCACTGATCGTGCGGCGCAAGCTCGACAAACTCGATCTCGTTGCCGTGCTCAAGACCCAATATTAGGTCAAAAGAACCAGTTGAGTTGGGCGGTCGCCTCGACCTGATTGGGTCGGGGGCCCGTCACCGGGGTCGCGGCACCGAGCGTCAGCACTGCACGGCGGCCGATTCCGATGTGGACACCTCCCGTGAAGAACACGGAGTCGGACGCAAAGATGCCACCGTCGCGGTGATTGTCGAGCGGCGTGTTGATGTGACACTCGACTGTCGGAGTCAAGTAGGTGATCAACTGATCCTCGGGGGCCTGATACAGGAAGTACCCGACGCCGATATCGTTGAACCACAATGTCAGGTCCCGGCTATCAGTCGGCACGGCGATAGAACTGAAACCGTGAACGTACAGTCGGTCCCACGAACGATAACCGCCGACCCAGGGCTGGAGCATAGTCGAATAAAGCCGCGAACCGTCGGCGAGGAGTATACCGCCGCCGGTCGGCGCGGTCACCACGAGGCCGCCGCTGATCACGCGATCGTCGTAATTGACGAAGGCGTATTTGAAGATAATGCTCAAATCGCCGACACGTGAGTTGTCGAGCGTGCTACCGCCACCGACGACCATGCCAGTCGTATTGAACGGCGAGAACGACTGTAACGCGGCGCTATTGAATGAGCTGGAACTGGCCTGATCCGTCTGGAAGAACGGCAAACGCATACCGATCGACGCGTTGGCGTTGAGAAAGGTCTTTTCAAAACCGATCGTTTCGCGGTGGACGTTCGACGCGCTCGTCTGCGTGTTCAACAGGCTGGCGGGAGCTGAGTTAGGATCGTTGGTCAATGTCGCGCCCAAGGTCCCGCGAAGTACGTAGGGCGTGCCCGGCGTACCAAATGGCGACGTGGCTGTCGGCGTCAGAATTCCCGTGGAGGAAACCAGCCCGTTGGGTATCTGATGAAAGTAGTGGTACGTGGCGAATACGCGGTCCGTCGGTCGGACCGGCTCATTCTCGCCGATCTTGAACGACCCGCGGGCGAGGTTCATGGCCGCGTAGGTAAACGTCTCATCAACCTTGGCGAAATTGTCGAGGTTGATCGGCGGCCGTATGGGATCGCCCGTCGGGGGCCCGTTATTGGTGATTGTCCCGCTGAGGCAATAGCGGACCGTGTACGCACCGTAACCGAAGTAGCCGGGGAAGTCGCCGATCATGCGCGGAGTCGCGCTCAGAACAGGTGCGGCCGCGGCCGCCGACTCCGCGCCGGCGAGCATGCCCGGGGCGTTCATGGCCGACTGAGCTGGGGAAGGCGCGGGGCGGACGGCCGTCGAGCCCGGGGGCCCCTGAACTGGAGCCTGGACAACGGCCGGGTCCTGCGCCCAGACGCGTCCCAGACTCAGCGCGGCCAGTCCCGATAACCACATTCGGCGGCGCATATGTCAGCCCTCCCTGGCAGACATCGTCGACTGATACGGTTCGTCCTTCTCTATCGGTTGCCGGGACCCCGAAACTTCAGGATCGGGCGACTGCGTAAACTGGAGAGACCTGCCAGTTCGGAGCGGGAGCCGCGACTTTGACCTTTCGGCAAATAAGTCGACCAGCGTAGAACGTCTAACAGTGGCAGGCGGGGCGGGCGCAAGAAGGTCACACCGCGGCGTTTTGCTGACAGCCTGCCAAGTTTGCTTCCACTGAAGGAGTTGCGCCATGACCACCCGCTTCCCACTCGTCGGCGCGGCTTTCATTTTCGCAACGTTTCTGACGGCGCAGGAGCCAGCTACTCAGGAGCCGGAAGTCCTTACCCGCGGCCAGATTCACGAAGCCTACGCAGCCGCCGTTAATCAGGAACCCAAGGCCGGGACGCCCGTGCCGAAGGCCCCGCCGGCCGCGATCGAGGAACTGCCCCCGGATCAGAAGCCGGAGGGCGAAGACGTTCAGTGGATTCCGGGCTACTGGGCCTGGGACGAGGACCGAAACGACTACATCTGGATCAGCGGCTTCTGGCGGCAGCCGCCTCCGGGCCGACAATGGGTGCCCGGCAACTGGCGGCAGGTTGGCGATTCTTGGCAGTGGACCAGCGGCTTTTGGGCGGGTGCGGGGCAGAACCAGATTGATTACGTGCCACAGCCACCGCCGCCGCCAGACACCGGCCCGGCCATTCCCGCACCGGGCGAAAACTATACCTACGTCCCCGGCACTTGGGTTTATCGAGAAACCCGTTACGCTTGGCGACCGGGATTCTGGTGCGCGTACCGTCCGGATTGGGTCTATATCCCGGCCCACTACGTCTGGACTCCCTGCGGGTATGTCTTTGTCGACGGTTACTGGGATTTCCCGCTACGGCGTCGGGGCGTCCTGTTCGCGCCGGTCTACTTCGGTGTCGGCTACCGCCCCGCGCTCGTGTATCGTCCTCGGTTTGTGGTCTACGATGACGCACTTTATGGCGCGCTCTTCATTCGCCGGGGTTGCTCGGCGTACTACTTCGGCGATTACTTCGAGGCCCGGTATCGAACGGCCGGCTTCAACAGTTGGATCGATGTCCGAATCGGCGTGGGTGGATACGACCCGCTGTGGGGCTACTACCGGCACCACTATGCCGCCACCCCGGGCTGGACAGTCGGAATCAATGCTCTTTATGTCGGTCGGTATCGCGGCGACATCCCGCGCCCGCCCGTGACCTACGTCCAGCAGAACACCGTCGTCAACAACTTTAACAAAACGACCATCATCAACAATAACACCACGGTGGTGAACAACGTCCGCAATGTGACGATGGTCGCCCCGATCAACAATGTCGACACCAACACCGTGAAACTCCGCCCCGTGACGAAGGTCGAGCAGGCGGCCGCAGTGCAGTCGGCCAAGGACGTGCAGCAGGCGTCGATCCAGCGCGTAAAGCTGGAGCAACAAGCCTTGGCGGCTGCCACGCCGGCGGGATCGAAGTCGGGCCAGCCGGCGGCAATCACCCGGCCGATCCGCGTCGAAGTCCCGAAAACCAATGTCGCTAATACCAAGCCGACAACACCGCCCCCGCCAGCGCCCGTCGCGCCGCCGGTGAAGCCCGAGGCTCCGAAAGAGCAGCCGAAAGCGAAAGTAGATGCGCCTAAGGCGACAACTCCGCCCCCGCTGCCGAACAAGGCACCCGAACAGCCCAAGGCGACCAAACCGGACGCACCGAAGGAACAGCCGAAGGCAACCACGCCTCCGCCGCTCCCCAACAAGCCGGCAGAGCAGCCGAAATCGACCAAGCCGGACGCGCCGAAGGAACAGCCCAAAGTGAACACTCCTCCGCCACTCCCCAACAAGCCGGACGCGCCGAAGGAACAACCCAAAGCGACCACACCTCCGCCGCTTCCCAACAAGCCGGCGGAGCAGCCGAAATCGCCGGACATGCCAAAGTATCGGCCCCAGTCACCCCAGCCGGTTCCGCCGATCAAGCCGGCCGATCCGCCGAAGCCGCCGACTTCGACTCCGATGCCGGTGCAGCCCAAACCGCCTGTGCAGCAGCCTCCGATTCAGCAACCAACGCAGAGGCCGCCCGTGCAGCAACAGCCACCACCGCCGGCCCAAAAGCCGCCACAGCAGCCGCCACCGCCGCAGCAAAAACAAGGGCCACCGAACTCCAAGCAAGGTGATCGGCCGCCGAACTCCAAGGATAAAGACCGACCCAACTGACTTGCACCGGGTAAGGACGGCAGGCCTCGATGATCATCGAGGCCTGCCGTCCTTCTTTTCGCAGTTGACTCTCAATCGTCTGACTTCGACTTGGCGACGGAACTCGATTCCGGGTCACGGGTTCGCATCGAACGATTTCCTCAGTTGCCCAATTTTGCCCTCCGTGCCTACAATCTCGCGTTCGGTCGATGAATCCCCTGGAGCCACTGCGCATCGAACGTGGTGTCGGCAATGGTGGCGAGTGGGGGCCGGCTCCGTAAAATACCTTTTGCGTTGCCGGCTGCCGGCTCGCACCGAACGATTTCCCGAGGCAGCGTGTCCCTGACAGCACGCGTCCGGGTCGACGGAGACGCTTGATGTACGAACGCTTTACGGACCGGGCCCGCAAGGTCATGCAGCTCGCCAATCAGGAGGCGCAGCGATTCAACCATGAGTACATCGGCACCGAACATATCCTGCTCGGGCTGGTGAAGGAAGGGTCGGGCGTCGCGGCGAATGTCCTGAAGAACCTTGACATCGACCTCCGGAAAATCCGGCTCGAGGTGGAAAAGATCGTGCAGTCGGGCCCCGGCACCGAGATGGTGACGATGGGCAAACTGCCGCAGACGCCGCGGGCCAAGAAGGTGATCGAGTATTCGATCGAGGAAGCCCGCAACCTGAATCACAATTACGTCGGCACCGAGCATTTGCTGCTCGGCCTCCTTCGCGAGCAGGAGGGGGTTGCCGCCCAGGTGTTAATGAATCTGGGGCTGAAACTGGAAGACGTCCGCGAGGAAGTCCTGAACCTTTTGGGGCACAACATGCCGAGCGACACCGAAAGCGGCGGCAACGGCGGCGGGAGCGAACGCAGTTCCGGCAAGAGCAAGTCGAAGACTCCAGCCCTCGACAGCTTCGGCCGCGACCTGACCGAGCTCGCCCGCCAGGGCAAGCTCGATCCGGTCATCGGCCGGGCCAACGAGATCGAGCGGGTCATCCAGATCCTCAGCCGTCGGCAGAAGAACAATCCGGTCCTCCTCGGCGAGGCGGGCGTTGGAAAGACGGCCATCGTTGAAGGACTGGCCCAGGCCGTCATCGAAGGCAATGTGCCCGAGATGCTCCGCGACCGCCGGATCGTCGTGCTCGACCTCGCCATGATGGTCGCCGGTACGAAATACCGTGGGCAGTTCGAAGAGCGCATCAAGGCGGTCATGAACGAAGTCCGACGAGCGCGGACGACCATTCTTTTTATCGACGAGTTGCACACTCTCGTCGGCGCGGGCGGCGCGGAAGGCGCGATCGACGCGTCCAACGTCCTTAAGCCCGCCTTAGCACGCGGCGAGATCCAGTGCATCGGCGCGACGACCCTCGACGAATACCGCAAGTACATCGAGAAGGACGCCGCTTTGGCCCGCCGATTCCAGGAGATCATCGTCAATCCGCCCACCAAGGAAGAAGCGGTCGAGATTCTCAAGGGTCTCCGCGACCGCTACGAGTCGCACCACCGCGTTCAGATCACCGACAGTGCGCTACTCTCGGCCGTCGAGTTGTCCGACCGATACATTTCCGGCCGTTGCCTGCCTGACAAGGCGATCGACGTTATCGACGAGGCCGGCGCCCGCATCCGCCTCAAAGCGATGACCCGGCCGCCGGATCTCAAGGAACTCGAAGAGCAGATCGAAAAGCTCAATCAGGAGAAGGAGTCTGCCGTCGCGGAGCAGGACTTCGAGAAGGCGGCCGCGCTCCGCGATCAGGCCGACAAACTCAAGAAGAAGAAGGAAGGCATCACCCGCGATTGGCGGGAGAAGGCCAAGGAGACCGACGGAGTTGTCGACGATGAGGTCATTGCCGAAGTCGTCAGCAAGATGACCGGCGTGCCGCTCAAGCGACTCGGTGACGACGAGACGGCGCGGCTCCTCAAGATGGAGCAGGAACTTCACACGGCCGTCGTCAGCCAGGACGAGGCCATCAAGGCCATCTGCAAGGCGGTCCGGAAGAGCCGAGCGGGTCTCAAGGACCCCAAACGGCCGATCGGCTCGTTCGTTTTTGCCGGCCCCACGGGTGTCGGCAAGACATTGCTCGCCAAGCGGCTCGCTCAGTTCATGTTCGGCGACGAGAACAACATCGTTCAGCTCGACATGAGCGAATACATGGAGAAGCACAACGTCAGCCGACTGGTCGGCGCGCCTCCGGGCTACGTCGGCTACGAAGAAGGTGGCCAGCTGACCGAGAAGATCCGCCGGAAGCCGTACAGCGTGGTGCTCCTCGACGAAATCGAGAAGGCCCACCCGGACGTCTGGAACATGCTGCTCCAGATCATGGAAGAGGGCCGGCTCACCGACAACGTCGGACGGGTGATCGATTTCAAGAACACGATCATCATCATGACGACAAACATCGGGGCCGAGCAGATCACCGGTCGCGAGGCATTCGGCTTCCAGAAGAAGGACGAAAGCACCAGCTACGAGAAGATGAAGGTGATGCTCAAGCAGGAAATGGAGCGGAATTTCCGCCCCGAGTTCCTGAACCGCGTCGACGATATCATCGTCTTCCGCAGTCTCACCGCGGGCGACCTTAAGAACATCATCGACATCGAACTGTCGAAGGTGATCAAGCGGCTCAAGGACAAGGGTCTGACCCTGGTCATGACCGACTCGGCCAAGGAATTCCTGATCGAAAAGGGCACGAGCCTCGAGTTCGGGGCCCGGCCTCTCCGCCGGGCGATCGAGCAGAATCTCGAAGACCCGCTCAGTGAAGATTTGCTCCGTGGCAACTTCGTCGGCAAGGACACGATTACCGTGTCCGTGATCGGTGAAGGCGAAGATCGCAAACTGACCTTCGAAACGACCACGAAGCCGTCTGGCGACGTTCCGCCGCCGGTCAGCGAACTGGCCGGTGCAGGAGCGTAAGACTTAGATCAATAGACTTGACCAACCAGCCCCCGGCGCTGGCCGCCGGGGGCTTTTTCATGCAATGATGTCGCCGGCAGTAACGCGGGCGACTTCGTCGACAGTCGTCATCCCCGCGACTACCTTTTTCCAGCCGTCCTGCCGCAGGCTCAGCATGCCGTTCTTTGCGGCTTCCTTGCGAATGACACCGGCGTTGACCCGACTGACGATCATTTCCCGGATACCGTCCGTGTTCACCATGAGTTCGTGGACGCCGGTCCGCCCGCGGTAGCCCGTCTGCCGGCACGACCGGCAACCCGCGCCGCGAAAGATTGTCGGCACATCGCGAGGGAAATCGGCCGGGAGGTCGTCGTAATTGGGCACGACGGCCTCCTTGCAATCACTGCAAATGGTGCGCACGAGCCGCTGAGCCATGACGCCCTCGACCGTACTGGCGACGAGGAACGGCTCGATGCCCATGTCGATCATTCGGGTCACCGCGCTCGGAGCGTCGTTGGTGTGCAACGTGCTGAACACCATGTGACCGGTCAACGAGGCCTGGATGGCCGCCTCGCCTGTTTCCAAGTCGCGCATCTCGCCAATCAGGATCACGTCGGGGTCGTGCCGGAGGATGCTCCGCAGCGCGGCCGCAAAACTGAGCCCGATCTTCCCGTGAACCTGAATCTGGCTGATTCCGGGTTGCTGGTATTCGACCGGATCCTCGACGGTGATGATTTTCGTCACCTCGTCCTTGATCTCGTTGAGGGCGGAATACAACGTCGTGCTCTTGCCCGAACCGGTCGGGCCAGTCACCAGCACGATTCCGTGGGGCCGATCGATGAGCTGCTTGAATGTGCTGTAAATGTGTGGGAGCATGCCCACGCTGGACAGATTGAACACCATCCTGCCCTTGTCGAGGAGCCGCATCACGATGCCTTCGCCGTGGATCATCGGGATGATCGATACGCGAACGTCGACCTCCCGGCCCTGGACCCGCATCTTGATGCGCCCGTCCTGCGGCAGGCGTTTCTCCGCAATGTTGAGCCGGGCCATGATCTTGATGCGACTGACGATGGCGTTCTGAAAACGGTTGATCTCGGGAGGCAGCTTCTGGGTTTGCAGCAATCCGTCGATCCGGTAACGAATTCGGAGAGTTTTCTCGTCCGGCTCGATATGAATGTCGCTGGCTCGCTCTGTCGCCGCTTCGATGAGAATCTCGTTCACCAGTTTGACGACCGATGCCTCCTGGGCCTGCTTGGCCAATTCGGAATCGTCGGCCTCGATCTCCTCGAGGAGTTCGATGTCGTCCTTCTTCTTCTCGGCCGCCAGTGACGCCACCGTGTCGCCGCCGACGCCGAAATGAGTACGGATCAACCGCGTAATTTCGCGCGGACTCGCCAGAACTGGGATGACGTGAAGGCCGGTGGCCGACTGGAGTTCGTCGAGCGCGTAGACGTCGTAAGGGTTACCCGTGGCCACGACCAGCGACCCGTTCTCACGACGGAGCGGCATCAGGTTGCGCCGGTGCAGAAGTCGAAGCGGCACGGACGACAACGTGTCGGTTTCGACAGTAGCCGTTGTGAGATCAACGACATCAAGACCGAACTCGGTGGCGAGTTCAGCGAGCACATCGTCTTCTTTGGAGAAGCCCTGTTCGACGAGCAGTTCGTGAGGTGGGCGGTCCGCCGCCGCTGCAATGGCCCGCTCAGCGCGGTCCGCGTCCACGTCGCGGAGTCGTCCGGATTGCACCAGTCTTTGAACGAGCGTCATGTTCACCCCCGGGGCGCGGTCATTCTGAGTTTAACGACCGCCGGCTGAGGCGAGTATGAAAAAACGGATTGGGGCAAGTTCCAAAGGGTACTTCCGGACCGGGGGATTGGCGAAAGCGGTACGACAGGACGCTTACGGTTTGCTCATGCCAACAAAACTACCTTCATTTTCCCGGGCCAACGCCCACAGAAAGGCGCCGACCTCCGGGCTCTCGTAGAAGAACCCGACGGCATTGATCCTGACGCGTCCCGCACCGGGCCGGGGTGCATTCCAGTTGGTCCGCAGCGTCGTCCGCACCACTCGGCCCAGGACTTCCGACCGTTGCGTTTCAGGCATTCGCGAGGCCGCGTCGGCAGTCAGCCCCTCACCGATGTTCGGCAAACCGTCGGAAAGCAGGTAGATCGTGTCGAGCCCCTGATCCCGGTATCGAAACGCGGCTTCGAGCGCGGCATACATGTCGGTATTGCCTTTCGGCCGGACTGCGCTCATGGCCAGTTGAACCCGCTCCGCGGACTTCGGATCCGGGTCGAGCCATTTTCCTTCGTTTCCAAGGGGAAACAGCAGACGGTCCGAGAATAGGACGATCTGGTACTTTTCGAGATCGGGCAGGCTGCGGAACACCTTGAGCAACGTCTCGCGGACTCCGGCCCATTTCAGAGGGGCCGGCGTGTTCGCGTCGACGAGTTCCATGCTGCCCGACATGTCGACGAGAAACAAAACTCGTCGACCCGTCAGAGCGATTCCTTCGAATCGGTTGTCCACTGCCAGGCGAGCCCGGGCAAGTTTGTCGAGCAGGTCCTTTTTCTCGGAGTCCACGCCGGCCATCGATCGCCTGGCGGCATCGAGATCCGTCTCCAATGCGCGAATCCGTGCTGCGTCACTGGATACGGTTTCCCGCATCGACTTCGCCCCCGCTTCGGCTTCTGACAGCTTGGATTGAAGCTCACTCAGACGGCGATCAGCCAGTGCGAGTTTCGCTTCATCGCTCTTCAATTCGGCCGAGAGATTCCGCAGTTTCGCCAGGGCGTCGGCCGATTCTCGAGTCAGCATCGCAATTTGCTCGCCGGCCTTCGACAGTCGATCAGCCGAGTCATCGGCATTGCGAGTCATGGCGGCGAGATCTTTTGCCGTCTGGTCGGCCCTTTGCACGGCCGAAGCGTAATCACCCCGGAGTTTTTGAACTTGTTTCGACAGGTCATCTCGCTCGGTAAGCGCGTCGCGCAACTGATTGCGTAACGCGGTCACGGTCTCATTAAGTCCGGAATTGGCTTTCGCGCTGAGCTTGGCGTCGCGCTGGTTGACGAGCCAGAGCAAAGTCACGCAGCCGAGTGCGCAGCAGAACACGTCCAGCATCGACAAGCTGAATACCATCGGTACGCGATGTCGGACGCGCATGGATCAATTCCCTGACAGGTCAGACGCGGGCCCTTTCCGCCGCCGGCTCGATTCGCGGTAATACGGAATCAAGATGCCCGGCCGGCAGTTCACCCCGGCTACGCCGAATCGCCAATCCGTACGCGGCTTCGCCGGGGGCACTGGCCGGCAGCTCTTCAATCGCCGTTCTCTCGGGGAGTCGGACTCCGAACGTTGCCATGAGCCCGGGCAGTCGGGCGGCCGACGCCGTGACAAGGAGGGCTTCCGGCGGCGTAGTCGACGACTCCAGCAAAGGGCGGACGGCGTCGACGACTGTACGGATCGGTCCGGCACAGGCCCTTTCGACTTCGTCCGGCGTGAACACGATGTTCTGAAACCAGTGCTCGGTTCGTACGTCGAGCGACAGCGGCCGGCCGTCGCGGTCCTTCTCGAGATATTCGACGACCTGATCGTCGAGAGCCTGTTCCGCGACGGCCGAATCGCGCGGGTCGCGTCGGCAGACTCGGATGCACTGATCGGCGGCTGCGTCCATGAGCCGGTCGATCCAAGCTAATCGGCCGAACTGCGGTATCGAGACCGCACCGATCAGCCGAAGCTGCCTGGAATCGTCGGCGATCAGCGACCATGTGGCGGCTGCGTCATCAACATCTAGGACCAAGATCGACCCCCGTCGGGGGCTGCTCCATGAGGCCAGGGCGAGCGAAAGATAGCAGGATCCTGCGATTGGTAGTTTGGCCGCCTCGAGTGCGGCCCGAGCGATCTTGACCTGTGTTGCGGAAAGGTATCCGGGAAGGGTGAGATAGACCGTCTTGGTACCGTTGACGGTTGGCCTGATCGCTTCGCCAACGAGCGTGAGCGCCGCTGTCGCGTCAAGCCGCGTTCGCCCGGCCGGCCACGTTCGCGGCTCGCCCAACGCCGGAAGAAAGTTCGAGCACAGCAGGTGCGGTGCTCGTCGGCGGTGCCCCATGGCTGCCTGCCCGACTTTGGGAGTCCGAGGCTCCAAATCAACGGCCAACGACAATCGATCGCTGCTGCCAGCGAGTAGGAGCGCTCGAGGCGGTACCGGCGGAAGACCGATCGCGCCCCGGACCCTTGCGGAGTTGATGTCGAGTCCCACGGCGGCATCATCGGTGGGCTTTTTCGTTGATCTGCCCCAACCCATCGGGCCTCCGTTAACTGGCCGAAACGACCGAAAGTTTGGTAGGGGGCTCAGAGCGGGCCGGGTCGTAAAGTCGGAGCAGCAGGTGCTCCTGACAATACTGCTGGCAATCCAGAACCAGCGACTCTTCAAGTCGTTGAATCGCGTGCAGAAGATACATGAGAAACAAGCTGAGAGCCAGCGCGATGAACGTGCAATCAAAGGCAACGGCCAGGTGACGCGTCGCCTGATCGAGAAATTGAGCCGTGCTCTCTTCGTTGACCGTGGCCATGCTCATGCCACCGGCCAGACCGCGAACCGTGCCGAGAAAGCCGATCGCCGGAATCGCCCATGCAAGGTAATGAACAGTAGCCATTCCCGCCGCCAGTCGGCCCTGTTCCACGTCGGCCTGAACGCGAACCACCTCTGCCGCATCCGCCGCAGAGCGACTGACAGAGTATTTGCCCAATGCGAGACGAGACATGGTCGCGAGGATGCTCGGACCTTTTCGTTCCACAGTTTGGTCGATCTTGCGAATCAGCGGTCGGGCGTCTTCAGGCAGGATGCGTGCCCCTTCCTCGATCGGGAGCAATTCCTGTCGAAACGATTTGTGCTGCCTGCGGACTTCCCGCGATCGGTTGAGAATGATGAGCCCGGCCCAGAGCATACAGGCATAACAGGCAATCTGCTCCGGCCCGAGGAAGAGTCGCCCGAGTCGTTCGGGAGTCCATTTGCTGCGGAAATCGGCGTCGTAGCCGGGCCGACCGGCGAACTCCCAGAGAGGCACGCATACCGCGCCGACAACGACAACCGCGACGATCAGCCAAAGCCATTCCCGCGGTTGCCGGTGCGACGTACGGACCATGCGGCCTACCTCCGTTACCCGCCATTGTTCCGAGACGGAGTAGAGGGGTCAAGTGTTCAGCTAAGTTCCACACCGGCGTGCCACGAAAAAGCCGATACAGTTCCCGCGTTTTGCCGAGGAACTGCTATTGGGGTACTTCGTCGTCGCGATTTCGTTCTTGCTGATGACTTCGTGAATTGAACTGCGATGTTCGAATGCGGGTTTGCGCAAACTGTTACTGGCGGGGCTGATCCGCGGCGCAAAGAAAAAGCCGGGCGACGGATGTCCGTCGCCCGGCCACCAAGGACATTGGCGGACTGTCTCAGACCGCGGCCAAAACCTGGTTGAGGGGCGGCCATTCCTTGTCGATGCCCTCTTCTTCGATCTGCCGGAGTTGCACGTCGGAGATCTTGAAGTTGCGGATCACGTGTTGTTTCGACTCAGACACACCCATCCGCTCGTCTTGTGCGATGACAAGAGCGGAGAAGATCTCTTTTCTCTGTTGCAAGGTCAATCGCTTGGTGCGCATGGCAGGTGCTCCTCGCTGGCTATTCGGTACAGGGCAAAGTCTGACCCCGATGGCGCGCAACGCGCCACCCTCCGAAGATGCTAACCGGGGACCTTAGGGCTTGATCGGACCGTCCGGTGGGGTCGGCGGCGGGTTCCTGTGACGATTCTGCAGACAGACGTGGGTTCCGTGTCCGCAACCGTCGACCAGCATACCGGCTGGCCCCGCCGTCTCGGGCTTGAAGTGGTGTCCGTTCCTCTCCACTGTCCAGTATACGCAGGCCCGAACGGCGCGGTCGGAAAAATCTCCGGAAATCCACCGGCCCCCGGGCCGCGCAGCCGTTAGCATAGCTTCCGAACATCAGACCCGAACGACCCAACCGGACGAACCCCGCCATGCTGAAGCGATGGATTTTCCCTGCGGTATTGGGCCTCGCCTCGGTCGGCCTGGCGCAACCTAAAGCGGCAGATCCCGTCGCGGCCCGGGCGGCGCGGATTGCGGCCAGGATCGATGCCGACCTGCCCGACCTGGAAGCACTGTACAAACAGCTCCATTCCAAACCGGAACTTTCCGGCCATGAGGTGCAAACGGCCGGCCGGATGACTCGTGAACTCAAGGACGCGGGATTTACCGTGACGACCGGCGTCGGCGGGCACGGCGTGGTCGGCGTCCTTGTCAACGGCAAAGGCCCGACTGTCCTCGTCCGCACCGATCTCGACGCGCTGCCGATCACGGAGAACACGGGGCTACCGTATGCCAGCAAGGAACGTGCCCGAAACCGTCAGGGTGAGGAAGTCGGCGTCATGCACGCCTGCGGTCACGATGTCCACATGACCTGCTGGGTCGGCACGGCCCGAACGCTCGCCTCCATGAAAGATTCCTGGGCCGGGACTCTGGTGTTCATTGGCCAGCCGGCCGAGGAGACCGGTGAAGGTGCACGAGGAATGCTTGAAGACGGTCTTTTCTCGCGATTCCCGAAGCCCGACTTCGCACTGGCCCTGCACACCGACAACCAGCTCACCGCCGGGCACATTGCGGTCAGCGACGGGCTCAGCATGGCGAATGTGGATTCGGTGGACATCACCGTGAAGGGCCGGGGGGGGCACGGAGCGACTCCCCATCTGGCCATTGACCCGATCGTTCTCGCCGCCCGGATCGTTCTCGACCTCCAGACCATCGTCAGTCGGGAAGTGAAGCCGACCGATCCGGCCGTGGTCACTGTCGGGTCCTTTCACGGCGGGACCAAACACAACATCATCCCGGCCGAAGTGAAGCTGCTCGTTACCGTCCGGACCACAACCGACGCGACGCGGAAGCAGGTTTTGGAAGCCATCGAGCGTATAGCCAAGGCAGCCGCCGCGGGGGCACGGGCTCCGGAACCCGAGGTCCGCGTCCGAGCCGAGGAGTTCACGCCCGCTTTGGTCAACGATAAGGCTCTGTCGCAAAAGGTCATGGGCATCGCCAGAGCAGCCCTGGGGCAGAACAACGTTCACCCGAAGGCACTGATCATGGGCGGCGAGGACTTCTCGCGGTACGCACGGGCCGGCGTGCCTGCCTGCATGTTCTGGCTGGGCACGATCTCGCCGGAACGGATTGCGGAATCGGAGAAGCCGGGGGGCAAGCCCCTTCCTCCGATGCACAGCGAGTATTACTACCCCGACTACAAGCCATCGATTCAAACGGGCGTGACGACGATGACTCAGGCCGTTCTGGGAATTGTCGGCAAATAGCGTTACAGCAGCCCGATCCGCTCGTCGACACCGATCATCCGGTTGAAGTTCTGCACGGCCACGCCGCTCGCGCCGCGGATCAGATTATCCTCGGCGGCGAGCACGACAATCCGCCCGCGGACAACACGGGCGGTCAAGTCCAGGAAGTTTGTACCCGTCGTGTCCTTGGTTGCCGGGAGGCCAGTCTTGCGCACCCGGACAAACGGGGCCCGGGCGTAGTAATCACGGTACAACTCCAGCAGTTTCAACTCGTCGATCTGACGCCTCGGCACCGCGTAAACTGTCGAGAAGATCCCACGATCCATCGGGACTAGGTGGGGTGTGAAGATGACCGATACAGGTGCCCCTGCGACGTCGCCCAGTGCCTGCTCGATTTCAGGAGTATGGCGGTGGGTGCCGATCCCGTAAGCCGACACCGATTCGTTGCACTCGGGAAAATGCGTGCCGAGTTTGGGCGTGCGGCCCGCTCCGGAAACCCCGGACTTGGAGTCGATGATGATGGAGTCTCGCTCGACGAGTCCGCCGGCCACCAGCGGCGCGAGGCCGAGAATCGCCGTCTGCGGGTAGCAACCGGGGTTGGCCACCAGTTGGGCGGCCGCGATTTCTTCCCCGTACAGCTCCGGCAATCCGTAGACGGCCTGGGCGAGATACGCCAGGTCGGAATGGCTCTCGCCGTACCAGGTCGCGTAGACGTTCGGGTCCCTGAGTCGGTAGTCGGCGGAAAGATCGATTACACGCACGCCTCGCGTCAGGAGGGCAGGTATCGCCTGCATGCTGGCGCCATGAGGTAGACATGCAAACGCGAATTCGACGCCTTTGCCGATGAGCCGGTCGGCATCGAACGGCTCGCAAATCAAGTCGCAACGGCCGGCCAAGCTCGGATGAAGCTCGTCGACGCGTACGGTCCCGTCCTGCCGGGACGTGACGGAAACGACCTCGGCGTAGGGATGCCGGAGCAGGATGTTCAGCAGTTCGCGGGCCGTGTACCCCGATCCGCCGAGAATGGCAATCTTCATGCTGAAAGTGTAGCGACGCTCAGGCAGCCTGCCTCAATGCGGCGGGCCTCCGAAACAATGCGGTCAGCCCCGGACGCATGGATCGGGGCAGCCAGGGGTAGGACAGATTCTTCAACGCACCGACGATGCGATCGCGCCGCGTCACCTGTCCGTGATGCGCATAGCGAAAATCGAAGTAACTGTTTATCGTGACTGACTCGACATCGAGCCCGACCAGCCGGGCGTAGTCGCACAACTCACTGGCCGTGTACTCGCGGAAGTGTCCGGGGTTGGTCGCGTCTTCGCGAATGCGCTCGTAAGGATTCCGGCCGAGCAGCATCTTGATTCGCCGGGGCAGCGCTACGGCGTTTGGCGTCTGTACGAGCAACGCGCCGCCTGGCGTGAGCAGCCCGCTCAGCCAGCCGAGCACCAGCGCGGGCGACGTGTGAAGGTGTTCAAGTACTTCCGCGAAGACGATCGCGTCGTAGCTCGGCAGATCGCGCCGATGGCGAGCCGGATTCTGGCAGTCGTTGAGATCGAAATGATAGTACCGGCCAGTCGGGATCACACCGTCTTCGTTGAATCCGAGGGCGTCGACCCGGACCCCGAATTCCTGGCTGATATCGTGGGTGAGTTGCGACCAGCCGATGTCCAGAACTCGCATGCCGGATCGGACACACGGTCGCAGTGTGCGCAGGACGTGATCGAACCGCGGCGCGTGAAAGCGCAAGTAGTCTGCCATCGCGGGATCGATCGCGCTCATGCCATGGTGTACCCGATTCGGCGAAAACCGGTCAATCACAACTTCGGGCCAAAACGGGCAATCCACCTAGGCCGCCAGCGGCCTCCAAGAGTACGATGGGGGCTCTTGCAGGGATGCTGAAATGCGCTCTTTGTTCGCCGGAGCCTTGTACGGGGTTGTCCTGCTGGTCGCAACAGCCGGGACATTTGCGCCGACGTTGTTCGAGGGCCAATTGCAGACAGACCCGGGCGACACGCTCCTGAACCATTACATTCTCGAACACGGCTGGCGGTGCGTCTCGGACCCGGGCTATTGCGGGACGTTTTGGTCGCCGCCATGCTTCTATCCGGAGAAGAACACGCTTGCGTATTCCGAAAACATGCTCGGGGTTGGCCCATACTACTGGGCCGCACGGTTGTTTCTGGATGCCGACGCAGCTTATGCCGTCTGGATGATCTTTGTCGCGGGGCTAACCTATGTCTCGGCAGTCTGGACATTTCGCAAGTTCGATGTCCCGCCACTGCTCGCTGCAGCAGGTGCCGTGGCCTGGGCGTATGGACTGCCTCGAATCAACCAACTCGGGCATCAGCAGCTCCTCGGCGCGATGTATGCACCACCAGCTCTCTGGTACGCCAGCGAGTTCTGCCGACGACCGGCCCTCGGGTCGTTCGTTGCCGTGACAGGACTCGTCGGGCTTCAAATCCTGTCCTCGATCTACATTGGCTGGTTTCTTGCATTCGCGATTGGCGTGATGATCGCCATTTCGTTGTGCAGCGCTGGGGCGACCAATCGCCTGGTCGAGTTTGTTCGTGCCGACGCCTGGCGGCTGGCTGCCGTGGCCACCCTTGCCGGCGCGGCGGCCTATGTCCTTCTGCACCCCTACCTGGAAGCGAATCAAGGATTCCGTCGGTCGTTCCGACATGAAGTCCGGCTCATGCTCCCGCGCTTTGACTCGATGCTCTCGCCACCTCCGTCCAGCATTTGGACGACAGTCCTGCCGCCGACGGACGGGCCGCTCAATCACGAGCACCACATTTTTCCGGGTGCCGGCCTGTATCTGCTTTGTGTCGTAGTCGCGGTTGTCGGATTGTACCGGTGCTCAGCAATACCGCCCGCACCTTTTCTTCTCTTGATGACGGCGGCCGGACTCATGCTCCTATCGCTGCGATTCGGCAAAATCTCAGCCTGGTCTGTCGTGTTTCAGACGGTCCCGGGTGCGAAAGCAATACGAGCGGTTACGCGGATCGTAACGATTGCGCACCTGGCTGCCTGGCTGGGAGTGTTATGTACAATCAGTTGCTGGCTTCGTGCTCGCCCTCGACTTCCGACTGCCGTAGGTGCAATACTGCTTGTGGGTTCGGTCGCAGACCAATACCAGCCGCGGCTCCCGGGGTTTGATCAGAGGCCGTTCCGCGCCGAAGTATCCCGTCTGACCGAGGAACTCCGGAACGGCCCCCCGGCATACGTCGAGCCTGATGCCGGTTCGCCTTTCTGGGTCAGCCACATTGCAGCGATGTGGGCAGGCCTGAAGGCGAATGTACCGGTGGTCAACGGCTATTCGGGCCGAACACCGCCGGGCTTCCCGGACGAAAAACTGATCTGGGACGACGACGAACTCGCCCGCTGGACGGACGGGGTTCGTAGAATCCCGGCCGTACGCCTGGCCGCGGCCTATCCCGCGCCGCCGGCCCCGCCGGACCGCCCGGAGTTGGACTTCCGCCCCCGCCGGATCGAACGAGACCCGTCATGCCGGATTTCGCCTACGAAGCACTCGCCTCCAGCGGAGCCCGCACGACCGGATCGTTAACGGCCGGCAGCGAGCGCGAGGCCCTTGCGTTACTCGACTCCCGCGGCCTGTTCCCGATCAAGGTTACCGCGGAGTCCGCCACCTCAAGCACGCGATGGGGCAAGCGCGTCCGCTCCAAGCACCTGACCACGCTGTTCGGCCAACTCGCTGACCTGCTCCACTCCGGGGTTCCGCTCCTCCGATCGCTGGAACTGCTCGAACGCCAGACCTCTCACGTCGGACTCAAGGAGACGCTCCGCGAGATCCGCGCCGACGTCGCCGACGGCACGAGCCTAGCCGACGCGATGGGCAAATACCCGCAGGTGTTCAACGACCTCACGGTGAGCATGGTTCGGGCGGGCCAGGAAGGCGGCTTTCTGGAGGACGTGCTCAAGAGGATTGCCGCGTTTACAGAGCAGCAGGAAGACCTGAAAAGCAAGGTCGTCGGGTCAATGGCCTACCCCGTGTTCCTGGCGGTGGTCGGGTTCATCATTCTCAATATCCTCGTAATCTTCTTCGTTCCGAAATTCGAGCCGATCTTCAAGAAACTCGAAGACAAAGGCGAATTGCCCACGCTGACGACGGGGCTGATGACGTTTAGTCATACCCTTCAGCGGTTCGGCGTTTTCATCGTTGCCGCGATCGTCGGAGCGATCTGGATGTTCCGCCGGTGGGCCCGCAGCGATGCAGGGCAAATGACCACCGACGGGTGGCGACTCAAGATGCCGATGGTCGGCACCATCTACCGCAACCTGGCGTTGGCCCGTTTTACCCGCATCCTCGGGACGCTGCTGCACAATGGCATTCCGATCCTCCAATCGCTGCGGATCGCGAAAGATTCGACGGGAAACAAGGTGCTGGCCCAGGCGATTTCGCAGTCAGCGGACAACGTGACCGCCGGCGAAAAGCTGGCGACACCGATGGCGAACAATCCGTACTTTCCGAAAGACCTCGTCGAGATGATCGCGGTTGCGGAAGAATCCAACACGCTGGAGACGGTGCTAGTCGGTATTGCCGACGGTTTGGAAAAGCGGACCAGTAGGCAACTGGAGCTCTTTGTCCGCCTTCTGGAGCCGGTCATGTTGCTGGTTATGGCATCGGTTACGCTTCTGGTCGTGGCGGGACTTTTGCTGCCGGTCTTTAAGATGGGGAGTTCGGTTCAATAGTTATGGTCGTGCGGGTGGGGCAGACCCGCCGGCCGGACTCACGCCACTTTCATCGTCCGCCCGGATAGGATGAGTGTGGCAAACTCTTTCAGCGGCCCTGAGGCCGGGGAGACCTGTAATGGTTCGTGTGCTGACGCATCGGGAAGACCGCCGCCGGCAGGCGTTTACGCTGCTGGAAGTGCTGATCGTCGTGGCGATCATCGTGATCCTCGTCGGGCTCGGCGGCACGTATGCGTTCCGCTCGTTCGAGGACGCCAAAAAGAACGCGGCCCGGATCACGGCCTCGGATCTCGGGGCCGCGGCACAGCGGTATCAGCTTCAGTTTGGCAGTCTGCCCGACCAGCTTGCCGTCCTGGCCCAGCCGCCGGAAGGGTCGCCCTTCATCGAGGCCAGGATCCTCACCGACCCTTGGGGCAACGCGTTCCGTTACGACCCGTCCGGTCCCCGCAACGGCGGCCTGAAGCCGGACATCTGGGCGGTTGCTCCGGACGGAATCGAGTGCGGCAATTGGCCTGCCCGCTGAGGATTTCATGCGCCGCGGCGGGTTTACCATTCTGGAATTGTCGCTCGTTCTCGCGGTGATCATAGTCATCGCTGCGATTTCGGTCCCGAACATCGACGCGATGTATTCCGACGTCAAGCTTTCGGCCGCGGCCGACCTCGTCCGGTCCCGTTGGGCGGAGGCCCGCGCTCGGGCGGTCGAAGACGGTATCCCCTATCGCTTCGCGGTCACACCCAACTCCGGCAGTTTCCGAGTCGAACTCGAAACGCCGGATGAGGCGGCCATGTCCGACGGCGACACCCGCCCGTTGTCCATCAACGACACTCTGCCTGGTAAAGTAGTCTTCGCATCCGCCGATGCGACCGGTGACAATACCGCCGACGGAATGCAGACAGTCGCCGTGTTTTTGCCCGACGGCACCGCCCGCGGCGACGTCGAGGTCGTATTCAAGGCGGGCGGTACCCGCGGACTGGTCCTGAAACTCCGGGCCCTGACCGGAGCGGTAACGTCAAAATTCGAAATGGGGAGGTGAACCGTGATTGCACGACGCCGCCCCATACGCCGGGGCCTATCGCTCATCGAAGTGCTACTCGCGCTCGCGATCTTCCTGTTCTCACTTGTCGCTGTATCACGACTCATCGACATCGGCGCGGACATGGCGCTCGAGATCGACCAGCGTGGTCGTGCTGCCCAACTCGCCCAGTCGAAACTGGCCGAAGTCATGGCCGGGGCGGTTCCCCTCAACAGCCAGGGTGACACCCCGTGCGAGGGCGACGACGCCGATTGGAACTGGCGGATGGACGCGGAATCGGAAACGACGCCCGGCCTTTACAAAGTGACCGTCACCGTTGGCAAAGACACCCGGCGGGGCCGCGTCGAAATCGCCTTCAGTCAGTACGTTCTCGACCCCACCAAACGCGGCAGTACCGACGCCACAGCGATTGGGACGGACGATTCCACGACCGGAACGACTTCATCCACGACAACCGGAGGCACGCCATGAAGGCTCGCCCCGGTTACACACTGCTCGAAGTCCTGCTCGCGCTGGGAATCGCGACCCTTCTCCTGGCCGGCCTTTACGTGAGCATGGATGTGCAACTTCGGCTGGCCCAAGCCGGCCGCGACAAGATCGACGATGCGGCCGTCGCTCGGGCGTTGATCAATCGAATCACCCAAGATGTTGCCGGTGCGCTGACTCCGATCCGGGCCAGCGAAACGGCCACTGGCGGCGGCGGGTCGGGCTCGACAACAACAACGACAACGTCAACCACCACTTCCACTACCGACACTGAGACAGCTACCAACCTCAATGCCGTGACTCCGCTCAACGGCGGCGTCATCGGTGACGGCGGGCGACTCATCCTCTACGTGAGTCGGCCGCCGGGAGCCCACCGGGGCGCATCCGATGCCGACGCGACACCCAACGGCGGCCCGGACCTTCGGCGGATCGTCTGGTGGCTGGCGGATGACGGTGGGCTGGCCCGACAAGAGATCGCCCGGGTAACCGCTGACGACGAAGGCAGTCGACTCCCTCCGGATGTCGACAACGTCGAGGCGTTCCTTCTCGCCGCCGAGGTCGCCAGCCTGCAGTTCCAGTTTTTCGACGGGGCGGCGTGGGTCGACACCTGGGACGGTACCGCGGCCGGTGACGACGGTGCGACACCCGTCGGCCCGCCACGTGCCGTCAAGGTCATCCTCGGTATTCGCTCGGCCGCCAACCGCGACGTCATCAAAAACTACCAGCACGTCGTAGCGATTCAATCGGCTAACGCGCAGCCCATGTCATCGACAGTTGCAGGGGAGACGCCATGAAGTCTCCCCGCCGCTCCGGTGTTGTGTTGCTGGCCGTCCTCGTGGTCGTCGTACTGCTTTCGCTGGCGGCCTACCAATACGGCGAACTGATGACTAGTGAGTTGCGCGCCGCCGACAGCGCGATACGGGCGGCGCAAGCGCGGTCCTTGGCGATCTCCGGCGTACACTTTGCTGCCGCCTCGCTCGCGGACCCTTCGACCATCACCGGCCAATTCAACGGCAACGTGTACGACAACGAAAGCGCGTTCCGTGGCGTCGTAGTCCACCCCAGTGACAACGGACATCGTCAGGGCCGATTCAGCCTCGTGGCGCCTCCGCCCCTCGACGACGCGCTGAATGGAAGCACGGCATCGAGATTTGGCGTGACCGACGAATCGGGCAAGATCAATATCAACGCACTCGTGGCGATCGACAGCACGGGAAAGATCGCCCACGACACGCTGATCAAACTGCCCAACATGACGGAAGAAATCGCCGACGCCATCGTCGACTGGATCGACGCGGACGATGAGCAACGGCCGAGCGGCGCGGAAAACATGTACTATTCCGGCCTCTCGCCGGGTTACAAATGCAAAAACGGCCCGCTCGACACCCTGGAAGAGCTACTCCTCGTCCGCGGAGTCACGCCTCAATTGCTGTTTGGCACCGACGCCAACAGGAACGGACGCACCGACGCCAGCGAAGCCGACGGCAACGGGTATGACGCGGGCTGGGCCGGGTACCTTACGGTGTATTCGCGTGAGCTGAATCGCGGTTCGGATAACCAACCCCGGATCTACATCAACGACCGGGACCTGAACAAGCTTTACGAAGATCTGAACGCGGCTGTCGGCGAGGAACTGGCCACCTGGGTCGTGGCATATCGCCTCTACGGTTCCACTTCGGGCGGTGGCGCCGGCGGCGGCTCTTCAACCAACGGCGGTACGCTCACCAAAAGCATGCTCGACTTCAACCGTCGCGGCTCATCGATTTCCTCTCTGGCCACGCTCATAGATGGCTCAGTCACCATTCCCGCGACGGGCGGTGGTGGATCCGCCGGTTCGGGTGGAAGCAGTAGCTCAAGTTCCACCAGTTCAGGATCGGGCAAGACGTCGACGACGAATTCGTCTTCCGGCAATAGTTCTTCCGGTAACAGCAGCGGTCGAGGCAATAGTCAGGGAGGCGGCGGTGGTTCGGTTTCGACATCGAAGGTGTTCTCAAGTCCGCTTTCCAATCCCGCAAAGCGGAAGACACTCTTGCCGCTGCTTTACGACAAATGCTCGACGCGGAAGGATGCCGAAATCCCGGCCCGTGTGAACATCAACACCGCCCCACAGGCCGTGCTGGCCGCATTGCCGGGGCTCGAGGAATCCGACGTGCAGACGATCTTGGGCGCCCGCCCCGCGCCGGGCAGCACCGACCCGAGTGACCCGACATATCAGTCGCCGGCTTGGATTGTCACGGAGGCGAATCTGCCGACCAGTAAGCTGCGAACCATTGAGCGCTATGTCACGGCACGGACCCAGACGTATCGCGTCCAGTCACTCGGATACTTCGACCAGGGCGGACCGGTCGCCCGGGTCGAGGCCGTGATCGATACCAATGGCGGTTCGCCCCGAATCATTTACTTCCGCGACCTGACGGAACTCGGGCGCGGGTTTGAAGTGCCGCGGTAATCCCGCGGAGAGAGCAGGAATCGCTCGGAGAAACTATGGCGCGGTATCTGGCGATCGATGCCGACGGACCCCACTTCGCGGCCTTCACCGCGACGACGGGCCGGGGCAGCGCGATTCAATTCGAAAAACTGCTCACGTGGTCGCTGGACGCCGCTTGGTCGCCGGCCGACGCCGAGTCCGTCGGCCGCACGTTGCGAGAAAAGCTCGCCGCGGCGAAAATGGCCGCTGCCCCCCTGCTCGTGTGCATCGGGCGGGATCGCGTGACTTTCAAGGAGGTCAAGCACCCCGCCGTGCCGGCCCAGGACGAGCCCGGCGTTGTGCGGTTCCAGGCCCTCAAAGAGCTGACGGAATCGCCGGACGAAGTAGTCATCGATTACCTGCCGCGGTCGTCGGAAGGTTCGGAATGTCGGGCTTTGGTCGTGGCGGCCCGAAAAGAGTTTGTCCGGGCGATCCAAAATGTTGCGCAAACGGCCGGTCTCAAGTTGGCCGGGATCGTTCCCCGGCCGTTCGCCCTGGCCGCCGCCGTGCGATCCTGTCCGACTCCACCCGCTGCCGATACCGCGTTCGCCGTTCTCGCGGTCGGCTCGACGGGCGGCGAGTTCCTGGTTGCCAAAGGCGACGAGATTCTCTTCGCACGCCCGGTCCCCGCTCCCGCGCTGAACTCGGAGACCGCGCTGACGGGCGAGGTCCGCCGGAATCTCGCGGTCTATGCGGGGCAGAACGCCCGCAACCCGGTCAAGTCGCTGTACGTCGCCGAAGGCTCCACCGTCCGAGGATTCGCCGGCCGAGTCGCCGCCTCGCTGCCGATCACCGTCCTGTCGTTCGACCCGCTCGTGGGCACCGGACTCACCAGTGACGCCGCCCCGGGGCCGATGGCCGCGGCCGTCGGGTTGCTCCGGCTCGCCAAGGGCGAATTGCCCATCAATTTCGTCAAGCCGCGAGAGCCGAAGGCGGCCGTCGATCCGAAACGTCGCCCGATGCTGCTCGGCCTCGCGCTCGCGGCCACGATCCTTTTCGCCTTAAGTGCCTTCGCCTGGATGCAATTGAGTAACAAAGACGCGACGATTGCCTCCTTGCGGCGCAGCGTTGACAGTCTGTCGGCCGATCTTGCGAAACTGGAACCCGACGCGAAACGGTCCGACGAGGTCCGCAAGTGGACCGATTCCGGTGTCATCTGGCTTGATGAACTTTATGATCTTGCGGCCAAATTCCCGGACCTGACCAAACTGCGCCTGACGCAGTTGACGGCCGACCCGATTCCGATCCCGCCGAACGCGAAGCCGAACTCCCGACAGTACGTGGCGCGGGTGTCCATCGAAGGCCTGACCACGGAGGACAGTAGGGCGCTGTCGCAATTGATGAGCGAATTGGCCAAGGAACCGACGTACAAGGTCGAAGCTAAAAATACCAAGATGCTCCAATTCGGCGCTGATCGCCGCAACTTTGCGAACTCGTTCTCGACGCGATACGAATTGGAGCATCGACCGATCGAGTCATTTTCCCGCCACTTCGATGCGACCGCGCCGGCCCGGCGGTCTCGCGGGGGCGGACGGCCCGGTGGCGGTTTACTCGACGCGATTCTCGGAGGTGCCCCATGACACGCCGGGAACGCACACTCGCCTTCTTGCTACTGCCTCCGTTGATTCTGATCGGTGGCGGGTTCATTGCGCACCAGATGTGGTACGAACCGCTGGTCGCCCGCGATCGCCGCATCGAAGACCTTAACCGCGAGATCGAGGAAAAGATCTCAGCTGTCAAGAAGGCTCAGGAGAAGAAGAAGGAGCTGGACAGGATTAATCTGCTCAGTCTGCCCCGCGAAGTCGAACTCGCCCGGAGAGAGTACGAAGAACAGCTCAGCAAGATGGTCCGCGCCAGTGGCTTCGATTCACAGTCGATCACGATCACATCGAAAAAGCCCGACGCCCGGACCGCTCCAGTGCTGATGAAGGGCCAGCCACCCATTTACACGCGGCTGGAATACACACTCCAGGCGAAAGGGGAGTTGATTTGCATCGTGGACTTCATGGAGAAGTTCTACGACGTGCCACTCTTGCACCAGATCCGCAATCTGAAGATCCAGCGGCCCACGGGGAGCGGAACCGGCAATCGACCGACATTCGATCTCGACTATGTGCTCACGATCGAAGCCCTGGTTCTCGACCGGGCCGATCCGCGAAAAACGCTCCTCCCGGAAAAGCCTCCGACCGTGCCACCGCTCCTGGCCCGAGGGGAGCGGAAGTACTCCGCGATCGCAGGGCGTGACCTGTTTTACGGCCCTCCGCCGGCAACTCCGGTCGTCCGGCAGGATAAGCCGACGAGTTCGGCCGATTTCGCCCAGTTCGTGAAGTTCGACGGTTACACCGACGGCGACAAGGGCCCGGTGATCACCCTGTGGGACGCCTTCAACAGCAACGAGCAGACCATCCGCCCGGACGGCGAGGGGGGCTACAAGGTCGAAGTGAAGTACTTGCTCAACGGCCGGAAGCGCACGCTCCGTTCGGGCAAGACCATTGATGTCATGGACGAAAACGGCGAACTTCAGCACCGCTGGCTCGTGCTTCGGGCCAACGAGCGGGAAGTGTACCTGCAGGACGAAGAGTTTTATTACGTATTGCACATCGGGCAGTGGTTGTCAGAAATGCATAAACTGACAACTGAGGAAGCAGCGGGGTTGGGGCTGATTGCGCCCAAGCCCAAGGAGCCGGAAAAACCCACTGACGGCGATGGCAAGGCAGAAAAGCCTGAGAAAGCGGCCGGGGAAAAGTAGGTAGTCACCGTCGGTTGCGGTGTTAGATAACTTGAGAAAATGAGGGTGCGTCCGCGCATTTCTCATCACTTTCTTGAACGATTCTGCCGAAGATAGGGACTGTCCGGTGTTAGAGTCGGGAGAGAATCGGCCTGCGCGGGGACGGTACGGGCCGAACGACCGACGGGGGAAACATCCAGATGGCAACCACTTCCTGGCGTCGTCGATGGGCGTGGAGTGCGGTTTGTGCGGTCTGCACGCCGCCGTTGTTCGCACAGCAGCCCACACCGCTGCCCATGAATCCCATGCCGATTCCCGCGGCCCCGGCCCAACAGCCGACTACTCCTGCCACGCCTGCGCCGCAGACGCCCGCGGTGATTGCGCCGACCCCCGCGCCGAAGGAGCCGACCCCGGCCCCGACGGTCATCATGCCGGCCGCCCCAGTTGACCCCGCCAAGCTGGCGGAAAAACAGGTCGCGTTCGAGATGCGCGACAAGCCCTGGAAGGGCGTCCTGGAGTGGCTGAGCAACGAGACCGGCCTTCCGATCATCACGACGGCGACCCCGACAGGTTCGTTCAGCTATTACGGCAATCCCAAGAAGAAATACTCCATCACGGAAGTCATCGACGTCATCAACGAAGCGCTGATGAACCAGAAGTTCATCCTGCTCCGTCGCGACGCGTCGTTCACCATCGTCTCCGCCGACCAGGCAATCGATCCCGCGATCGTGCCGCGTGTCCGCCTGGAAGACCTTGGCGGGCGCGGGTCCACCGAAGTGGTCCAGGTCGTCGTTCAACTCAAGTCGCTGGTCGCGGAGGATATCGCGCCCGAAGTCATGAAGATGATGGGCCCGTTCCGCGAAGTCACCGCACTCAATCAATCAAATCAACTCGTTCTTCAGGACGCCGCGAAAACCCTTCGTCGAGTCCTGGACACGATTGACCTCATGGAGAAAAGCGAGGGCGGCAAAAACGAAAGCTTCGCCCACGAGTGCAAGTACATCAAGGTCCGCGACGCGGAACGCATTCTCAAGGAACTGTTGGGCGATCCCAATGCCCTGTTGCGGGCCATGAACCCGCCCGGCCGTGACGGCGGGCGTGACGGTGGCAACCAGCAGCAACAACAGCAGAAGCCGAACATCAAGATCCGCATGCACTATGTGACGGCCGACGATCGGCTGAACACGGTGCTCGTGACCGGCCCGGCCGACAAGATCGCCCAGGCCCGCGAGATCATGAAGAAGCTCGACGCGCCCCAGGCCGGTCAGCGGCCTGTGATCGTCGGTCCGCCGGTCCTCAAAAGCTATGCGACCCCGGCCGGAACGGCCGACCAGATCGCGCGGACGCTGCAGGAACTTTACAAGAGTTCCCCGCAGGTTCGCGTGTCGAGTGTCGGCGGCAACTCCGTCATGGTCTACGCAGGGCCGGAAGAGCACTTCGAGGTCGCGCGGTTGATCCAAGGCGCGGACCTGAGGCAGAACGAGACGACGCTTCTTCCGGTCAGCGGGCGGGATGCCGAAAAGGTCTCCCAGACCTTGAAGGGCATGTTCCAGGATCCGAAAACCGGAGCCGGCCCCTACATCGAGGCCGACAACGAACGCGGCAATGTGATCGTCAAAGGCACGCCTGAGCAGGTCAGCGACATTAAGCTCGCGCTCAAGGCTCTGGGCGAAGGTGAAGGCTCGGGGAATATGCGGGTGATCCCGCTCGGAGCGGGCGGCAGCTCGGCCGCAATTGCCGCCGAACTCGAACGCCTCCTCAAGCAAATGCGCAGTAATCCCGTCCGGGTCATCACGCCGGGCATCGAGCAAAAGCCGACGACGCCCCCGGCTCCACTGAGCCCAGGCGGCAACGGCGGCGGGCTCGATCAGGCCCCACTCGTCGACCCGCAGGCTCCGAAAACCGGCACCCAGGAGCCGATCACCATCACCGCAGTCGGAAACCGGCTCATCGTCTCCAGCAATGATCCGCAGGCCCTCGCGCTGGTCCAGGAATTGACCCGACTGCTGACAACGTCCTCGGGCGACGGCGGCTTCGAGGTCATCAAGCTCAAGAATGCCAACGCCACCGACGCGGCCAAGACAATCAACGACGCCTTTAACGGCCCCGCCCAGCCGGCGAACAATCAGGGCGGCGGCAACCCGTTCGGCGGCTTCCCGTTCGGCGGGTTCAACCGCGGCGGCGGTGCGCCGGCTGCGACGACTACGACGCCCTCCACTTCGGCCAAGGTCCGCGTCATCGCGGACCCGGCTGCCAACTCGCTGCTCGTCAAAGCTCCGCCACTCGAGATGCTCGAAATCAAGCGGCTGCTCAAGGAGTCGATCGATTCCGGCGACGAATCCCGGGCCCTGCAGAAGACCCACGTCATCGGGCCGCTGAAGGCCTCGAAGGCGACGGAAGTCGCCGAGGTCATCAAGGACGTCTACAAGGACTCGATGAGCAACAACACCACCCAGCAGAGCGGTGGTGGACGCATGCCGTTTTTCATGGGCGGCGGTGGCGGCGGCGCCCAGCGTCTGACCGACGCCAACGGCAACCCGCGCGGCGCGGCCCTGACGGTCGGCATCGAAGAAGCAACCAATAGCCTGATCGTCCGCTGTTCGGACTCCATGTATCAGGACATCAAGACTCTCGTCGACAAGCTCGAAGAGGTCGCCCGCGGATCGCCGCGGAGCATCAAGGTCGTCTCGGTCAAGGGCATCGACCCCGCCCTGCTCCAGCAGGCGCTCGAAGCGCTTCAGGCAAAACCGAACGCCACCGGCGGACGACCCTCGGGCGGCGCGGGCATGTTTTCGCCGTTCGGTGGCGGTGGCATGGGCGGTGGCGGCAATCGCGGCGGTGGCGGCGGCGGTGGTAACCGCGGCGGTGGCGGCGGTGGCCGTCGTGGCGGCGGAGGCAACAACCGGGCCCCCGACCGCGAACCCGGAGGGCCGGATTTTTTTGAATCGGGGGTCAAGGACGATTCCCGTAACGCCGGACAGGACGCGGCTCAGTTTGCTCTCCTCGTCGATCCGCAACTCGCCCCCTCGCAGGGCGAAGAACAGAAGCAGCCTCCGGCAGGTCCGCCTCCGGCCAGCCCGGATATCCGCGGGCCCCGCGACCGCGTCGCCGTCGAAGCGCTCGAATCGCTCGGCGTCGTCATCGTCAGCGCGGAAAACCAGCAGGACCTCGAAGAAGTCCTGAAGGTCATCGAGTACATCCAGAAGCTGGGCGCGGGGTCCCAGATTCAGATCCAGTTTATTCCGCTCAAACAGGCCGACGCCACCCAACTGACCGGGTTGCTGAACCAGGTTTTCTCACGGGTGGTCGTCGGGCCGAACGGCAACATTGCGGTGTCGCTCGCGCAGCAACAGCAGCAAAAGCCGACGACGACCAGCAATCCGTTCTTCGGAAACTTCACCACCGCCCAGGACCCGGCCAGCTCGGTCATGCTGATCCCGATGCCGCGGTTCAACGCGATCCTCGTGGGCGCGCCGGAATCGCGGATCAAGGACGTGCTCAAGGAGATCGAGCGACTTGATATTCCGACGGCTCCACAGGCTCGTGCGTTCGCGTTCCCGCTCCGAAAGGCGTCCGCCTCGCGAGTCGCCGGGCAGATCACGAACTTCTACTCGACTCGCTACCCGAACGAAACGGATCAGAATCACCAGGTCCGCATCACGCACGACGATGCCAGCAATACGGTCTTCGTTCAGGCGTCGCCCGCCGATCTGGCAGAGATCAAGGACCTGATCGAGCGAATCGACACGGCCGTTTCGAGTGCTGTGAACGAGCTGCGAATCGTCCCGCTTCGCAATGCCCTGTCCGATGAGTTGAGCAACATTCTCCTGCAGGCGATCACGCAGGGAGTCGTCAATCCATCGTCGACCGGCGCTCCGGGGATCGTCCCGCGAGTAGGCGGCAATCAGAACATCCCGGGTCTCGCCGGCCAGGGGCTGAACCAGCAACGGCCCGTCACTGGTGCGACCGCGGCGGGCGTGCCCAACGGCGTGACCACCAAAAGCACCAGCTTGCGGTTCTACAGTCGGACCACGCCGGGCGCCGGCGTCGAGTCCGGGCTTCTGGAAGACGTTCACGTTACCAGCGAGCCGCGGTCCAACAGCCTGATCCTGTCGGCACCGCCCAAGACAATGGACCTACTGCTGACGCTGATCCGCGAACTGGATGTCCTTTCGGCCGCTAAGGCCCAGATGAAAATCTTCAACCTGCGGAAGGCGGATGCCCAGCAGACTGCGATACTTCTGCAGCAGTTCTTCCTCGGACAGGCGGCCCGTACCACCGGCACAGGCGGTGGACTCGCCCCGGCTCTCGGCGCTGCTGCCAACACCGGCAGCCGGCCTCTGCTCAGCCTGTCCGGCCAGCCGCTCGAAGGTGCGACGCTCATCGATCTGAAAATCAGCGTCGATGACCGGACGAACAGCATCATCGTGGCAGGTAGCGGCAACGACCTGGAGGTCATCGAGGCGCTCGTCAGCCGACTCGAAGACACCACGGTGGAATCTCGTCGGCTGGAAGTCGTTCCCCTTCGGAACGCCACGGCCGCGGACGTGGCCAACTCACTCCAGCAGTTCCTGACAAACTCGCTGACGGTTATCCGCAATGCCCAGCAGTTGACTGCCTATCAGGAATTGCAGCGCGATGTGGTGATCGTCCCCGAGCCGATCAGTAACAAGCTGCTGATCAGTGCGTCGCCACGCTACTTCGAAGAACTTCTGCGTCTGATCGCGCAGGTCGACATGCTGCCCGCGCAGGTCGTGATCCAGATCCTGGTAGCCGACGTGCAACTCACGAACAACGAAGAGTTCGGTATCGAGCTTGGCCTGCAGAGCCCGGTGTTGTTCCAACGGAGCATCATCCCGGGTACGGCGAGTTTCGCCGGACAAGCGAGTGGATTGCCGCTGCAGAATGGTGTAACGGTCAACAGCACGCTGCCCGGTGCTGCGAACCCCGGCTTCAACTTCAACACGCCGAACTTCCCGCAGAACAACTTCACGGCGGGCTCGGGCATCGTGGGCTTCCAAGGGTTGGGCAACCTCGGCGTCGGCCGGACCAGCCCGACATCGAACGTCGGCGGACTCGTGTTCTCGGCGGCCAGCGACACGTTTACGCTGCTGATCCGGGCGCTCAAGCTCCAGGGGCGCGTCGACATCCTGAGTCGGCCGCAAGTGATGACGCTGGACAATCAGACGGCGGCGGTCAACGTCGGCAAGGAGATTCCGATCGTGACCAGCACGGTCGTCAACGCTCAGGGCTTTGCCCAGAACAATATCGAGCGTCGCAACGTCGGCGTGCTCCTCAAGGTAACGCCGCGAATCACGCCCGACGGCAAAGTGCTGATGCGTGTATCCCCGGAAATATCCAGCGTCGACCCGATTCCGATCAATCTGGGTAACGGCCAGCTCGGTACCGCGTTGAACATCCAGCAGGTGGAAACCACCGTGGCGGCTTCGGATGGTGAGACCGTGGTCATCGGCGGTCTTATCCAAACCATCGACTCGAAGCAGGAAAATAAGGTGCCGTGGCTCGGCGACCTGCCCTATGTCGGAGCGGCTTTCCGCTATCGAACCCAGAAGCGGGAAAAACGCGAACTGCTCGTCATCCTGACGCCGCACGTCGTCCGGTCGCCGGAAGAAGCCGCCAACATCCTCGCCCAGGAAGCTCGCCGTATGGATTGGGCGGTCGGTGATGTCTGCAAGATGCACGGGCCGAACGGCCTGGACGCGATCCTGCCGCAGCAACCCTGTGCCCCGACGTGCCAGTTGCCCGGAATCGCGCCGCCAACTCAGGATCAGCAGGGCACGGGCGAAACGCAGATCCCGTCCGTTCTGCCGAGTCCGCCGCCGGTCGCGATGCCGGTCCGGCCGGCATCTAATGTCCCGGCCCCGCCCCCGGGTTCGCCGCTGCTTCCGGCAACCTACCAGGCCGTCATGCCGACAACGGCGGACAAGCCCGCCACGCCGGCCACGACGCCCGCACCGGCACCCGCGCCCGCCAAAGACACTGGGAAGGAGTCCCGGCCATGGGTCTATCGTCGCGACTGATTGCGGCAGCACTGCTGATCAGTCTGAGCGGTTGCACGCCCCACAAGTTCCTGACGCCCGGCGAACTGGCTCCGGTCGCGCCCGGGTCTGTCGTGGCCGCGTGGAGTCCAAAGATCAACTATGTGCCCGACCCGGCCCGCGGCGGTTCACCCGCCCCCGGCATCGCCGGCCGAATCTACGTGTTCGGGCAGTCTCAGGACTTCCCGATCGTGACCGACGGTTCGATTGTCATCGACTTGTACGACGACACGCCAGTTAACGGTCAGCCGGGCAATCACCACCTTGAGCAGTGGCAGTTCGACCCCGTGACGCTCCGCCGCCTGCTCAAGCGGGATACCGTCGGAATGGGTTACACAGTCTTTTTGCCGTGGGGAACTCATCGACCCGACATCAAGACCGTACATCTGACGCTGAAGTTTGAACCGGCGAAAGGATCAGCCATCTACGCCCCGAGCGGACCGCTTACACTCGATCACGGGACCGCACCAGTCGGTACGGTGCGGTAGACAATCATCAGGTCTCACAGCAGGCCAGGCGCGACTGAAGAAACCGCCGCTCGGGATTACTGCACGGCAACGCGAGTGCCGCGCGGTAAGCCCGGGCGGCTTCGTTTCGCCGGCCCAACCTGAATTGCAAATCGGCCAGAACGGCGTGATAGAGAAAATACTGCCCGAGGGCGACCCGCAACGGTTCGAGAGCGGCCAACCCCGCGTCCGGCCCTTCCACCCGCGCCAAGGCAACCGCTCGATTCAATTCCACCACGGGCGACCGGGTACACCCGAGCAGCCGGTCGTAAAGGCGGAGCAGGTGCGCCCAATCCGTGGAGGCATCGTCCGGGGCGATCGCGTGGACCGCGGCAATTCCCGCTTCGATGTGATATTGCGTTATCGAGTCGCCTTCGCTGGCGGCATCCAGGTGCCGGATACCGGCGTGGATCAATCGCTGATCCCATTGCGATCGATCCTGCTCCGCCAACAGCAGGAGGTTGCCCGACGCATCGGTCCGCGCCGCCAATCGCGACGACTGAAGAAACTGTAACGCGAGCAACGCATGCACCCGCGGGGATGATGTTGCTTCGCTATGAGCCAACCAGCGCGTCAGCCGAATCGCTTCCGTACACAATTCTTCACGGACGAGATCGTCGCCTATGTGCGCCGAGTAGCCCTCGTTAAAGAGCAGATACAGCGTGGCCAGCACGGCGTCGAGCCGCTCGGGCAACTCACCCGGCGGTGGAACCGCGACCGGCACATCCTGCGCGGCCAATGTCCGTTTAGCCCTGACGAGACGCTGAGCGACCGTCGGCTCAGCCGTGAGGAATGCCCGGGCAATCTCGGCAACGCTGAATCCGCAGACCGATTTCAACGTCAGCGCGACCTGGGATTCGGGACTGAGCGCGGGATGGCAGCACGCGAACATCATGGCAAGCTGATCGTCGATCGATTCGGAATCGCTGCCTGCGGATTCCACGTGTCGGATCAGGTCCGCAGGGAGCGGGTTCGTGCCCGCTTCCCGGCGCAACCTGTCGATGGCGAAGTTGTGGGCAGTCCGCGCGAGCCAACCGGCCGGATTGGGCGGTAGCCCCTGAAACGGCCAGATCTTCAACGCGCGGACCATCGCCTCCTGCACCGACTCCTCGGCAAGTTCCCATCGGCCGGCCCCGAGCTTTCGCGTGAGGCCGGCCATCAGCTTTCCCGACTCGTGGCGAAAGAGGTGTTCGACGAGTCGCGGGACGCCTTCGCTCACGATTCCGGCTGACCCATGAAGTCGATCTGCCGGATTTCAATCCGCCCGTACTCCATGTGCGGACAGGTCTTGGCGAGTTCGCAGGCCTCTGCATAGTCCTTCGCTTTGACGATATAGATGCCGCCGATGACCTCCTTGCTCTCCGTGTAGGGGCCGTCGGTCACGGTAATGACCGAGCCCTTGCGGTCGAGTTTCCGGCCGCCGTCCTCCGTGAGCTTGTGGCCGCCGGCGATCTTCCCTTCCATCCCGAGCTTCGCACCCCAGGCCGAGTATTTCTCGATGACCTGCTGGATTTGCTCGGGGGCCATGCTGGCGAAGTCGCCGGGATTTTCGAACAGGATGAGCATGAATTGAGCCACGGACCGTACCTCCCGAAGGGGTGTCATATTGGGCACGACCGCGTCGTGCCGCTGCCAGACTACGTTCGGCGCGGCCCGGAATCGACATGCGTGCAAGAATTTTTCCGGTCACCGGGGCATCGAGTCACCGGGCCGGCCAAAAGTGGCCTTTTCTTCATGTGAATCCTCCGTTATACGCCGGCCCATCTGACGAGCACTCGCCGCGGGCCTGCACCCGCGAAGTTTGGGGAGGGGGAAGCCGGGGCGTGATTCGTGTCACGCCCCGGCCTTTTTTCTCCGACTCCACCACCACCTTCCATGCGATATCCGCAGCAGACCACCTAGCAACTTCCCGAGAGAGGGTGTCGGCCTGTCGAAATGAGGCCGCCAGTTACCGATCCGCCGGGTCACCGTTTGCGGGTGTGACATGGCTCGCAGGCCCTCTGCCCCCTGCGTCACGCCCCAACCGCTGGTGCCTTGGCCACCGAACGGTGTGCTCGGGTGCGCGATCGGGGCAATCAGATCGTTAATGCTGACGCTACCTACCCTTAACCTTGCGGCAATCTCATCTCCAAGCTGCCGTTCTGCCGTGAAAACACTGGCCCCGAGCGCGTATCCGCATTGGGCCTCCATCGCCAATGCACCTTCAAGATTGTCAAACGGCAGTACCACTGCCAACGGGGCAAAGCACTCTTCCCGGCAAATCCGCAAGGAGGGGTTGCCATTGAGGAATACATGGGGTGTGATCATCCGCCCGTCGTTGCGCACGGTTCCGATTGCCGTACCACCGGCCGCCTTGGCGTCGGCGATCATCTCCCGTGCCTGCTCGGCCTGCAAGTCGCTGACAACCTCCAAATCGCCGACGGCCTCTAAAAGGGGGCGCATGGCGGCAACCCAGGCATCGAGCACTTGTCGATCTATAAAAATCCGTCGGACAGCCAGGCATGTCTGCCCGCGGTTGAGCGACACGCCGAAACAGGCGGCTCGAGCTGCAAGGCCAATGTCGGCATCTTTCAGTACGAACATCGCGTCGACGCCGCTCAACTCCAGCGTCGATGGAATCAGCCGTTCGGCCAGTCGAACGGCAATTCTCTTCCCGACAGCCGATGAGCCGGTGAACACGAGATGATCGATATCCGATTCAACGAGGCGCGGCCCGGCATCGCGGACTGACGGGAGTACCTGAATCAGGTCAGCCGGGAATGCGGAATTGATGAGCAATCGGTGCAAAACCGCCGCACTTGTCGGACCGAATTCCGACGGCTTCCACAGCACTCCGTTGCCAGCCGTCAGCGCCTGAAGGATCTGCACGCCGTTCAGGAAGATCGGGTAGTTCCAAGTGCCAATGATTCCGACAACTCCAAGTGGTCGACGATGAACCTCATCGCGCTGGCCGAACAACCATACCGGAGGCTCCGCAACGGCCCGCGGTGCGAGGAGTCGTCCTGCCGATCGCTGGAGGAACTTCGCGGCTGCCGCCAGTGGCAGCACGTCCGAGCCCATGACTTCGACAGGCGGCCGGTGGACGTCTTTCTCGACTGCCGCCGTCAGCTCATCGGCCGACTCGACGAGTTGATGGCGAAACTCCTGAACACATCGGAGTCGCTGCCGGACGGATAGTTGCGCCCACGCTTTCTGCGCGGTGCGGCAGCGGACGGATTCATCGATAAATGGTTGTGGCGTCATTCTCCTAGGATATTCGCATGACCCCGACTCCGCTCCTTACGGCCGATCTTCCCGGGACCGGTGGCCGACTCAAAGCCGAACTCGACGACTTCGAAGTCGAAGAGATTCCCGCTTACGAGCCGAGCGGAGATGGCCCCCATCTTTACCTCTGGATCGAGAAGCGGGATCTGGGTGGCGAGTTTTTCCTCCGGCAGGTTGCACAACGGCTCGGCATCCGGCCGGGGGATGTGGGCACCGCCGGGATTAAAGACCGCAGAGCCGTCACGCGTCAATGGGTCAGTGTGCCCGCAGAAACTGAGCCAAGACTCGGTTCACTGGACGGCGATGGCATCCGCATGCTCAAGACGACCCGACACGGCAACAAACTCAAACCCGGCCATCTGCGTGGCAATCGCTTTCGCATCCTGATCCGGGACGTCGGGACCGACGGGCTGGCCCGATGCGAGTCCATCCTCGGGCGGATCCGGACGCACGGACTGCCCAACTACTACGGATCGCAGCGGTTCGGCCGAAATGGCGAGACGGCCACACTGGGTTTCAGACAATTGCGCGAAGGACCCGACCGACGATTGAGTCCATTTCTTCGCAAGCTGTCACTCTCAGCCGCCCAATCCGACCTTTTCAACGATTACCTCAGCCGACGACTGACTGATGGGCTTTTGCGGACCGTCATGGTCGGCGATGTGCTCGGGAAATGGCCGGCCGGCGGAATGTTCACCTGCATGGACGCGACGGTCGATCAGCCGCGGTTCGATGCCCGCGAAGTCGTTTCGACGGGCCCGATGTTTGGCAGGAAGATGTTCCCGGCCGGCGGCATACCGGCCGAGCGCGAGGCTGCGCTGTTGAGAGACCGACAACTCACGCCCGATTCATTCCGGGGGTTCGGCCAACTCCTCGACGGCACCCGCCGGCACAACCTCGTCTACATCAACGACCTCGAAGTCGCCAGCGAAGATACGGGGTTACGACTCAGTTTCTCCCTGCCTTCCGGGTGTTACGCCACCGTCCTGCTCCGCGAAGTGATGAAGTGGGACGCGGAGCCGGACGAGGCTTAACGACCAGTCACCCCTGCGAAAGACCGGGCAACTCAAACCCGCGCCCGCCTTTGAGCAGTTGTTGGCGGGCCTGTGTCTGCTGCCCGAGGCCCCAAAGGCGGATGAACCCCTGAGCCGCGGCCTGATCGAACTGGTCACCGCCAGCCTGGCCGTCGTAAGTGGCGAGCCCCTTGGAATAGAGGGAATGCTCGCTCTTCCTTCCGATCACAGTGACCGCCCCCTTGTAGCAGCGCACGCGCACCGTGCCACCGACGTATCGCTGATTCGAAGCCACGAAGGCAAAAAGGTCCTGATGAAATGCGCTGAACCAAAGCCCGTTGTAGATCAGGTCGGCATATTCCTGGGAGATCATCGTCTTGAACCGGGCAGCCTGTTTTGTGAGGCACAGCGATTCGAGTGAGCGATGGGCTGTGTGAAGGATGCTCGCGGCCGGCGCTTCGTAGAGTTCCCTCGACTTGATACCGACCAGTCGATTTTCGACGTGATCGATTCGCCCGATTCCATGCCGGCCCCCTACCTGATTGAGTTGTTCGATCAGGGCAGCACCGTCGAGAACCTGCCCGTCCAGCGCGGTCGGCTTGCCGTGCTCGAACTCGATCTCGAGTTCCTCGGCCGCGTCCGGAGCCTTCGCGGGATTTGTGGTCCACGCGTATGCCGCCTCGGGTGGCTCGTGCCAGGGATCTTCGAGCACCCCCGCCTCGCAGCTTCGGCCCCAGAGATTCTGGTCTACACTGAAAGGACTTTCGGGCTTGGCATCGACGGGGATATTGTGCTTCTTCGCGAACGCTAGTGCGTCCGGCCGGGACATGGTCCACTCGCGGACAGGGGCGATGATGCGCAAGTCCGGCGCGAGCGTCTGAAACGTCACGTCGAAGCGGACCTGATCGTTTCCTTTGCCGGTGCAGCCGTGAGCGACTGCACTGGCCTTGAATTCTCGGGCGGCATCGACCATGAGTTTCGCGATTAACGGCCGGCCGAGCGCGGTCGCCAGGGGATACCGGCCTTCGTATAAGGCTCCGGCCATCAAAGCCGGGAACACGAAACAATCCACGAATAGATTGCGAGCGTCGACCGCAACAGCTTCGACGGCACCGGTTTTCAAGGCCTTCTGGCGGATCGCCTCGATGTCTTCACCCTGACCCAGATCCGCCGTAAAAGTGACGACATCAAGGTTGTACTTGTCCTTGATCCAGGGCACCATCACCGAGGTGTCCAGTCCACCAGAATAAGCCAGAATCACACGGTCTGCCATCAGAATCCTCTCGGGATTGTCCGGGCGCGGAAGCGTTCTGTCGTTATCGGTGAATCGACGGCAACGTCAACGCATCACGATTTCGTAGCTACAATGTGGGAGTGAATTCGAGGTCCGGAATGCCGATCGTAATCGCCCGTGATTTGGGCAAGAACTACCGCGTCGCCGAAAAACAGCCGGGGCTCCGGGGAGCCATGCGGCACCTGTTCGCACGCAAGTACAAGATCGTACGTGCGGTCGACGGCGTCAGCTTCGAGATCGAGCCGGGAGAGATGGTGGCCTTTCTGGGCCCCAACGGCGCGGGCAAGACCACGACGCTGAAAATGCTCGCCGGCCTGATCTATCCTTCGAACGGATCCTGCGAGGTACTCGGGTTTACGCCGTCGGACCGGGCCGACGCCTTCCGCCGGCGTTTCAGCCTCATCATGGGGCAGAAGAACCAACTCTGGTGGGATCTCCCGGCTGCCGACAGTTTCCGCCTCCACCGAGAAATCTACAACCTGCCGCAGGACCAATTCGACCGGACTCTGGGAGAACTTACCGAGCTGTTCCGGGTTGAAAAGTTGGCGAAGCAACCGGTCCGCGAACTCTCTCTTGGCGAGCGGATGCGGATGGAACTCATCGCAGCGCTGCTTCATCGACCCGAACTGCTCCTGCTCGACGAACCGACGATCGGTCTCGATGTGGTGGGTCAGGGCATCATCCAGAACTGTCTGCGCGAGTACAACGCCACTCGCGGCATCACGATGCTGCTGACCAGTCACTACATGCGAGACGTCGAGGCGCTCTGCCGGCGGGTCCTCGTGATCAATCACGGGCGACTGGTCTATGACGGAGCGCTCGAGGGAATCACCGACCAGTTTGGCCGGGTCAAACTCCTGCGGCTGCAGTTCGCCGGGCCGGCCCCCGATCTTTCCCGGTATGGCACAGTTACGCAGGCGGTCGACCGGGCCGCGACGCTACAGATCGATCGCTCCAAAGCCAGCAGCATCCTGTCAGACCTTCTCTCACAACACACGGTGACAGATCTGAGCGTAGAAGATCCGCCACTTGAAGACGCGATCGCTCGAATCTTCGAACAATCCGCGACACCGGTGGAGGCGGCAATCGCCTCGTGAACACCCTATCCGCAACCCCCGGCATCCTCGCGGCCTTCCGGAAATACCTCCGAATCTTTCGCGTTTCGCTCACGGAACGGTTCGCATACCGCGGCGATTTTTTTCTCGGCACGTTCCTGCGCTTCCTGCCGATGTTGACCACGATCCTACTCTGGACCGCTGTATTCGACGGGGCGAAAGAGTCCGGCCGGGAGGAACTGGGCGGCTACCGGTATCGCGAGATGATCGCGTATCTGCTGCTCGTCCACATCAGCCGGATGTTCTCGTCGATGCCCGGGCTTGCCTCGGGCATCGCCCGCGATATCCGGGACGGCAGCTTGAAGAAGTACCTCGTTCAGCCGCTCGACCTGATCGGATATCTCATCTCGTATCGGGCGGCCCATAAGGCCGCTTACATCGTGACTTCGGCCCTGCCTTATGCCGTGATCTTCGGAATCTGCTACAGGTTCTTCGACCACTGGCCCGACGCTATCACACTGGTCGCTTACCTCATATCGCTGCTTCTGGCGTTCGTCGTCGGATTCGCATTCGAGGCTTGCGTCGGCATGATCGGCTTCTGGCTACTGGAAGTCAGCTCCGTGCTTTACATCATCATGACGCTTAATTACTTCGTCTCAGGGCACATGTTCCCCATCGACGTCCTGGGCGAGCCGTGGGCCACGTTTCTGAAACTGCTGCCCACCCAATATCTCGCGTACTTCCCTGCGACTGTCTTTCTTGGCAAGACAACCGGTTTGGATCTCACCCACGGGCTGATCATCGAAGCGATCTGGGCCGTCGTCCTGCTCTTGTTGGCCCGGGTGCTTTACCGCACGGGCCTCCGGCGTTACAGTGCGTACGGGGGCTGAACCGATGATGAGGTACGTGCGACTGTTTCGCGCTTTCGCTCGCGTCAGCCTTCTCGGAGACATGGCTTTCCGCGGCAATTTCCTGATCAAGGTGGTCGTTGAATTGCTCTGGCTCGGGCTGATGGTGTTCTTCTACGATCGGCTGTTCGACTTCACTGCTGCCGTCGCAGGCTGGAGCCGGCCGCAGTACTTTTTCTTCCTCGGTACCTACTACCTGATGGAAAGCCTGATCGAGACGTTCTTTCTGTCCAATTTCGGTGAATTCTCCGAACTGGTGCGTACGGGAAACCTCGATCTGGTACTGCTCAAACCTGTGGATGAGCAGTTCCTGATCTCATTCCGCCATGTGGAGTGGTCGACGCTGCCCAGCGCGGTATTCGGCCTCATCCTGATGACCCGGTCAATACTGCAACTCGATGTCCCTCCGCCTGCAATGGCGTATGTCGCCTTCGCTGTCGGCCTCACGTGTGCCGTCGCAATGGCATATAGCTTTCTGCTCATGCTTTCTGCCACTGCCGTTTGGCTCGTTCGGAATCAGAGCCTTTACGAACTCTGGTGGCTGTTCATGAGTCTCATGCGATACCCCAAAGAGATATTCAACGCTCCCTACACAAATGCCATCGGGTGGTTTTTTACCTTCATCATTCCCGTACTTCTGGCTGTCAACGTGCCGGCCGCTTCGGTCGTCAAGTTGCTCGATTCGCAAATGATCGCGTATCTAGTGGCGTCGGCCGTCATACTGTTGTTTGTCAGCCGGCGAGTATTCCGCCGGGCGATGCAGAGTTACCGCAGCGCGAGCAGTTGACGGGGTTGTCCTCGGCGACCCTTGCCAAGCATAATGAGCGAAAACTCCTCGGAAGGGATACGCAATGTTCGCGCGATGGATTCCCGCAGCAGTCGTGCTTCTCGCTTGCGCGACTTCGGCCCCGGCCGACCTGCCCCGCTCCACGGCCGAATCCTCAGGCTACAAGGCGACGACTCGCCATGCCGAAGTACTTGCGTTCGGCAAGGCGATGGCTGCTCAGGCACCATCGTTTGTGCCCCTGTCTCTCGGAAAAAGCGGAGAGGGGCGGGAAATTCCCCTCTGGGTAATTGCCGAACCGCCGGTGACCAATGCCGTCGCGGCCCGCAAGTCGGGCAAACCGGTCGTTCTGATGATCGGCAACATCCATGCCGGAGAAGTTGACGGCAAGGAGGCTTTACTCGCCCTGAGCCGGGACCTGGCAACTGGTGGCGACAGGGATTTGCTGAAGCAGATCGTCGTGCTGATGGTGCCCAATTTCAATGCCGATGGCAATGAGAAGGTCGCTCAAGGAAAACGAGCGGAGCAGGGCGGACCCGACGCTGTCGGCGACCGCGAAAACTCCGGCGGTTTCGACCTCAATCGCGACTTCGTGAAACTGGAAACGCCGGAAGTCCGCGCCCTCGTCAAGTGTCTCCGTGAATGGGACCCGGCCGTCGTAGCCGACCTGCACACTACCAACGGTTCTTATCACCGGCACACGATGACCTACGACGCCTCGAGGCATCCGAACGCGGGCAAGGCCGGGGAGATCGCGGCAATACTGGTCCCGGCCGCAGCCGAGCGGATGAAGGCGGCGACGGGCTTCGTGCCGTTCCGCTACGGCAATTTTTCGGCCGACCGGACTCGCTGGGAAACTTATCCCGCTACTCCGCGCTACGGTGTTCAATATGTCGGAATCCGCGGCAAGGTCGGCGTCCTCAGCGAATCGTATTCATATGCCCCGTTCGCGGATCGGGTGAAAGCCAGCCTCGAGTTTTCGCGCGGCATCTGCCAGGAGGCCGCCGCGCATGTGGAAGAGTTAAAGAAACTCCCCGCCCGCACCGGCGATGAACGCCTCGCACTTCGCACTCGGGCGACGCCTACTGGCGAAAAGGCATCGGTGCTGGGCTTCGTCGAGGTGAATGGCAAACCGACGGCACAGACCAAAGAATACCCGGTCACGGTTGTCTCACGCGTCGAGCCGACGCTCGAAGTCCCACTTGCACCCATCTACGTCATCCAACCAGGATTCGACAAAGCCATCGAGTGTCTTCAACGGCACGGAATCGAACTCACCCAACTCCGCGAGGATCTTGTTCTCGATGCCGAGTTGTATCGTGTCAACCGGATCGAGTCGGCCCCACGGGCCTTTCAGGGGCACACGCTTCGCCGTCTCGAAGTCGCGCCTCGCACAGAGTCGACGAAGGTTCCCGCCGGCTCCGTTGTTGTGAAAACCAGGCAACCGCTCGGCATGCTTGCGGGTCTGCTGCTCGAGCCTCAAAGCGAAGACGGTCTCGCCGCCTGGAACTTCTTCGATGCCGGCCTGAAGGACGGCTCGGATTACCCCGTGATACGCTTGGCTGCGATGCCGCCAGCGCTCACTGGCGGAGTCAGGCCTTTGCCCGAAGACCGGGTGATGAACCGGCCCGTGGATATTCCACTCGTGTTCGGCAATCGGCCGGTGAGCTTTGGGGGCAATCCCGCCCGCGATTTCGACTGGCTGGAAGACGGCGAGCATTTCCTCCAGACCAAGGACGCCCAACTTCTCAAGGTCCATGCCCGCACCGGAAAATCGAGCCCGTTCATTGACCGCAAACTCCTTTCGAAGTCTCTGCGGGCCAATGCGGACATTGCTGAGTCGGCCGACGAACTAAGCCGTCGACCGTCGCTGCAAATGGACTCGGCCCGATCGGCCGCCCTGTTTAATCACAAGAAGGATCTGTATCTGGGCTTCTTCGATGGTTCGCCCGCAGTTCGACTGACTCGCGATCAGACGGCTGGTGAGTTTGCGACGCTCGGCCCGCGCTCGCGGTCGGTGGCGCGGACGCTGAACGGTAACCTTTTCGTCTCGTCGCCGGCATTGGAGGACCGTCGACTGACAAACGACGGCGGCCTGGCAGTTCTCAATGGCCGGGCCGACTGGGTTTACGAAGAAGAAGTCTTCGACCGGGCCGGGCCGGCCTTCTGGTGGTCTCCGGACGCGCGCCGGCTGGCGTTCATTCGCTTTGATGACTCGCCGGTTCACACCTATTCCGTGGTCAATCACATTCCGACCCGGCTCGATGTCGAGAAGTACCCTTATCCCAAGGCCGGCGATCCCAACCCGACCGTCCGCCTCGGGATTGCGCAAATTCCCGATGTCTCGGACAAATCGCTGGCTCGCCCCGACACGGTCGAGCCGACAGTTCGCTGGGTGTCGCTCCCCGGGTACGACCCGGGCGACATGATCATCCAGCGGGTCGGCTGGCTCGATGCCGAAATGGCCTACGCCTATATCAGCAATCGAATCCAGACCTGGTACGACATCGTTGCGATTCCGCAGACCGGCGAGTCGCCCCGGGTACTTTTCCGGGAAACGACAAAAGCCTGGGTCGACAACACCGGGCCGCTCCACACGCTTCCCGGCGGCGACTTCTTGTTTCTCTCCGACCGCACCGGCTGGCGGCATGCCTACCGCTACGGAAAAGACGGCCTCCTGCGAAACGCGGTCACGGCGGGTGACTGGGAGGCCCGCAAGATTCTTCAGGTGGATGCTGCCGGCGGATGGGTCTATCTTCTGGCAACGAAAGACTCGCCGATCGGCACCAACGTTTATCGCGCCAAACTCGACGGCTCCGCCATCGAGCGGCTGACGCCCGAAACCGGCTCGCACTCCGCGAGTTTCAATGCCACGGGAACGATGTTCATCGACACGGTCAGTGCATTAGAGTCGGCGGGGCAGGTCCGACTTCGGGCGGCCGACGGCACACTCGTACGCGTGCTCGATTCCAACCCGACTTACGTGCGCGAGGAGTACAGGCTCGGCAAGGTCGAGGCCGTTGAGGTGCCGCTTGATGACTTCACCACGCAGGGAATCGTTGTCTATCCGCCGGACTTCGACCCGACTCGAAAGTACCCCGTCTGGGTCAAAACGTATGCCGGTCCGCACATGCCTACGGTTTCGGATAGTGTCGGCGCGGTCCGACTCGACGACCATTTGCTGGCAGCTCTCGGCATCATCGTGTTCAAGGTCGATCCGCGGGGCGCCAGCGGCCGGGGAGCTCAGTCGTCCTGGACATCCTACCGTCAACTGGGAGTCCAGGAATTGAGAGATCTTGAAACCGCGGTGGCATGGCTGGGTAAGAACCCTTGGGTCGACAGCAAACGCATCGGTTTGTCGGGCCACAGTTTCGGCGGGTACATCACGGCCTACGCCCTGACCCACTCCAAGGTTTTTTGTGCCGGCGTCTCGGGCGCTCCGGTCACCGACTGGCGGTTGTACGACTCCATCTACACGGAACGCTACATGGGGTTGCCCGCTGACAACGCGAAGGGGTACGATGTCTCATCGGTTGTTAAGGCGGCCGGGCAACTGCACGGCAAACTGCTGCTCATTCACGGTATGATGGATGACAACGTTCACGTGCAGAATTCCGCGCAATTGATCCAGGCGCTTCAGCGGGCGGACAAGGATTTCGAGGTCATGGTCTATCCGACCTCCCGGCACGGGATCTTCGGCCGGCACTATCAGCGGCAGGTGTTTAATTTCATCTGCCGGAGCCTCGGAGTCGATGCCCGCGCTCCCGAACGCGGTTCCACGGACGGTTCATGATGCGATTCCTCATCAAATCGGTACTCGTTTTGTCGGGCCTCCTGACCTGCGGCTGGTTCGCCGCCCGCGCGGTCATGCAGTCGGACATGGCGGCCAACCGTGTCGCCTCACGCATCTCTGCCGCTCTCGGGACAAAGGTGACCGTGGGCGGTCTGCAGGTCGGCCTTGACGGGTCCATCCTCACCGATGTCGCGGTCTACGAGTTGGACGCGACGACGGGCCAGCAACCGTTCGTTACCATTGGCAGGGTTGAGACTGATGTCGGGCTGACAGACCTCGTTTCCGGGTCCAATGATCCGTCCCGGGTTTCACTAATCGATTTGCACGTCGTCGTCCGACACGACCGCGAAGGGCATCTTCTCACGAAGACGCCGCAGCCGGCCGGCGCGGACCGCCCACTGCCCACGATCCGGCTCACCCGGGCCGGCGTGACGATCAAGAAGGACGGCGAACCCGATGTGTCCTTCCGCGGGCTGGATGGTGAAGTCAACGAAGCGTCGGGCCAGGTCGCGATGCAGGGCACCATTGTCGATCCTGCCTGGGGCGGGAAATGGGCCGTGGCAGGGGCGGCACCCAAGGCGGGCGGCGTGGTTGCACTCCATCTTAAGTCGCCAGGTGTTAGCGTAACGCAGGAAATGCTCCGGCGCGTGCCGTACGTCCCGGTGTCTGTCTGGTCTCACGTCGAGTTGGCAGGCCAGACCCCGGTGGACCTGCAACTTCAGATCCCGCCGGCCCCGGCCAAGACGCGATATCGCGTCGCGCTGACCCCGGCAAATACTTCAGTGTACGTCCCTTCGATTGATCTGCGGGCCGCGACGGCCGCGGGGCAGGTGCTGGTCGAGGACGGCGTCGTGCTGCTTCGCGACGTGCGTGGCAAAGTGGCCGAGGGAGAGTTGCACGTTTCCGGCGCGGTTCTGGACTTCCGCCCGTCCAACGGCAGCAACATGAAGTTCGAATTTGACGCGACCCGGTTGATACTGCAATCGCTGCCCGCGAAATGGAAGTTGCCGCCTCGCCTTGGTGGCAAACTGAGCGGCACAATGACCCTCAACGTCCGGATCATCGATCGCATCCCGATCCTGACAGGTTCGGGCGATGGCCGAGTTGATGATGCGATGATTGGCCCGATTCCATTCCCGAACTACGGGCTCCGCTTCCGGGCCGACCAGAACGGATTTCTTTTCGAGCCACGCCTAGGCCGCTGAAACTATCGCCCGGGCGGCATGGCCGGAAGCTTGATCGTAAACGTACTTCCCTTCCCGACTGCGCTACGGGCAGACACCGATCCGCCGTTTGTCTGAGCGAGGTGCTTCACAATGGCCAGACCGAGGCCCGTCCCGCCCAATTCGCGTGATCGCGCTTTGTCGACGCGGTAGAATCTCTCGAAGATCCGCGGTAGGTCCGCTTCCGGTATTCCGACTCCCGAGTCGCTGACTTCCAACCACGTGCAGCCGGCCTGATCGCCCCATTTCACGGTGATCCTGCCTTTCTCCGGCGTGTACTTGATGGCATTGTCGATGAGATTGTCGAGCATGACTTCGACGGCCTCCTCCTCTGCCCATGCCGTCACGGCCGGCCCTGCGATTTGGTAAAGCTCGATTTGCTTCGCTTCCGCCCGAATTCGATGTCTTTCGACAGCGGCTCCGACGTGCTCATCCACAGACACCGCGGCCGGCTCGGCCGGGACGGCATTGCCCTCGATCCGGGCCAATGCGAGCAGGTCGAGTATCAGTGCGTGAAGCCTGTCCGACTGCTCGGCAATCTGGTCCAGGAATTTCCGCCGGTACGCTACATCCTCCACCGCTCCGTCGATCAGAGTCTCGGCGCTCGCCTTGATCACCGCAAGGGGCGTCTTCAACTCGTGCGAAACGTTGGCAACGAATTCCTGGCGAAGTTTCTCTAGGCGACGCAAGTCCGTCATGTCGTGAATCACGACGATCATTCCCGTTGCGTCGCCAGCCAGCGGAGCGGCATAGACAGCTAGGCTCCGGGGTGAGGCGCTTTGCCAATCGATGTCGGCACGCCGGGGTTCCTGGGCCATCGACGCATCGCGGACCAATTCGTCAACTGTCCGCTGACGTACTACTTCCCAGAACTTTCTTCCCACGGCCCTGTCTGGCGGGAATTCCAGGAGCGATCCGGCCCTTGCGTTGGCGAAGACGATTCGATCCTCGGCATCGAGCGCGACCACGCCCTCGACTAGCCCACTCAGAATCCCGGCCAACCGCCGGCGATCCCGCTCGAGTTGATCGAGTCTTCCGGCCGTGGCTTCGCTCAACGCGTTTACTGATTGCGCCAGTGCCCGTAGTTCACCGCCGACTCCGACATACACCTTTCCGCTGAACTCGCCCGCGGCCAATTGATCGACGCGAAACGTGAGCCGGCGAATCGCATCCGACGAGGCCCGGACTGCCAGAATTGTCGGGACAGCGACCGCGACGGCGGCCGACAGACCCAGCAACCCGGCCGTGAGATACGCACCCGGAGTCGCGAAGAGGGACACACCTGCGACGCACGTTGCTGCAATCAGGGATTGGCCAAGGAGAATTCGCCGAGGCATGACCGCTTTTAATCCGCCCGGGTCGCCGAAATCACCCGTTTGCCCGTCGCAAGGCGGATACCGACATTCAGGAACATGACGACAGCGAGCAACACCAGCGCGCCAGCCCATGCCTGACGTTCCCAGTCAGGGTAGCCGCTTCGCGAGTAATCAAAGATGTATTTGGCCAGGAATGGCGTGCGGTCGTTGGGGCTGCGGGGCCAAAAGTTGGAGCCGTACGCCGTCAGGAGCAGTGGAGCTGTTTCTCCCGCAATGCGTGCGATTGCGAGGAAGACGCCGGTGATGATTGCCGGCATGGCGGCCGGAATGGTCACTTTTACGGCCGTCTGCCATTGGGTAGCCCCTAGCGCAAAGCTGGCATTCCGAAGTGCCTGCGGTACGAGTCGCAGCGACTCCTCGGTTGCCCTCAGAACGATTGGGATCATCATGACAGCCAAAGCAAAAGCGCCGGCCCAGGCCGAGAAACTGCGCGTCGGGCCGACGAGCAGGGTGTAAGCGAAAATCCCGAGGATGATCGACGGTACCCCACCGAGCAACTCGCCGAGAAATCGCACCGCGGGGGCAAGTCGGCTTGTTCGATACTCCGAAAGGAAAACTGCCGCCAGGATGCCCACGGGCACGGCCGCTACAGTCGCGAGCGAGACCAGCAGCGCACTCCCGCCCAGTGCGTGTGCCAGGCCGCCTCCCGATTCGCCGGGCGGCGCGGGCAGCTTTGTAAAGAAGTCCCAATTGAGCGCCATCGTCCCGCGAACGGCGATGTAACCCAGGATCAGAAACAGAGGCAAGATTGTGACGAATAGACAACTTGCCAGGACCCACGTCATGATCGAGTTGATCCGCTGATTCCAGATGGACGGCGGCGGAAGGCTGGGATGCCGGGCAACTCCTTCGATGTGCGTGAGGTGGCCTCGAGAGTGAAAAAGCCGTTCGAAGAGCCCGCGACGGCGTTTGGCTGAACTCGCTCGAGCAATGAGCCATCGGGCCGCCACGTTGACCGCCGCCGTAACAATGAAGAGAAGAAGCCCGAGTCCGACAAGGGCGCTGCGATGCAAATCGCCGGACGCCTCATTTAATTCGTTGGCGATCTTACTCGCGATGGAATCGCCAAGACCGTACACGGAGAGGTCGATTCGGGCGACATTCCCGATGAGCATGGTGACGGCCATAGTCTCGCCCAAGGCCCGCCCCAGCGCGAGAAAGCATGCGGCGAAGATCCCCGGACGGGCGTAGGGCAAAACTATGCCGCGGATGATCTGCCAACGGGTCGCTCCCAGAGCCAACGCACCCTCGCGCTGCGACCGCGGTACGGCCCGACAGACATCGAAAGAGATTGCAGTCACATATGGCAGGATCATGATGGCGAGGATCAAGCCGGCCGCCAGGAGTCCCGACCCGGACGAGTACGGCCGGCCTGTCAGCGAAAACAACTGCCGGACCAGGGGAGTCAGAAAGAGCAGGCCCCAGAATCCGTAAACGACGCTGGGGATGGCCGCCAGTAGTTCGACCAGAAACGACCCGGCCCGCCGGACTGAACCGCTCGCAATTTCTGAAAGGTAAGCGGCTGTACCCACACCAAGTGGGACGGCCAGAACCATCGCAATCGCTGAAGTGATCAGCGTTCCGTACACCAGAGCCCACACCCCAAACTGTCCGCGGCCGGCGTTCCACTCCGTCCCCCGAATCGCGGCCGATCCGAACTGTCGCCAGAAAGGCCACGATTCGACGACTAACACCGCGACCAGCCCGACCACAACGGCCAGTACTGCCGCCGCTGCGGTCAGACAGATTGCGCGAAAGACCTTGTCGCCGCGGGCGTACATCCAGTTCCCCGGGCGCTTTGGTTCGGTCGTCATCTTGGCTTCCCCTCGAGCGAGTCGAGCTCGGCAGCCACGCGTGCAACGAGCGCCTGGGGAAGGGGGGCGTAACCCAGTTTCAAAGCGTGTTCCTGCCCGGGGCCGATTGCCCAGCGCAAGAACGGCGTCAGCATTCGCCGACGGTCATCGGGTAAGTCTCGGTAGAAGACAGCCCAAACGGTCCCGCTGATCGGGTAGGAGTCCGCACCCGGCGGGTTAGTCAGAGAAAAACACATGTCGTCGGGGATCTTCACTAATGCTGCGGCAGCCGCGGCCTGAACGCTTTTGGGCGAAGCTTTGACGAACGCACCTGATTTGTTCCGGACGCTGCCGAACGCGAGCCCCACATCTTCGGCATACTTCAACTCGACATATCCGATGGAACCGGGAACTCGTGCAATCAGGCCCGCAACACCCTCGTTGCCTTTCTGTGCCTCGCCGGTCGGCCAGCGAACAGCCGTACCTGGCTTGCCCATGCTCTTGTCGGTCCACAGCTTGGGGCAGACCTTCGAAACATAATCAGCGAAAATGGCTGTCGTGCCGCTGGGGTCCGAACGTGTCACGACGAGAATCCGCTGGTCCGGCAGGTTCGCGCCTGGATTCAGCGCCTTCAATGCTGGGTCGTTCCAACGCTCAATTGTGCCGAGAAAAATGCCGCCCAATGTCTCGCTGTCGAATCGGATCCCCGCGGCATCCGGGAGACCGGGAAGGTTGTAGACAGGTACAACGCCGCCCATGACCATAGGGATGTGAATGACATCGCCATGAATCGATTTCGCTTTCGCACGCTGCTCCGCATTCAAGGGCGCGTCGGTGCAGCCGAAGTCGATGGTACCGACGGTCACCTGTTGAATGCCGTTGCCTGACCCCGTCGACTGATAATCCACCTGAACTGTCCGGTCGGCGGCATAGGCTCTCGACCACTTCAGCATGACGGGATACACGAACGACGACCCGCCACCGTTGATGCGGTCGATAGGACGGCCGCACCCGGTGAAGGTGACCAGAACCAGGAAGAAAGCGAGACGGCGCAACCTGACACTCCGGGCAGCGCGAGTCGCGTGCAAAGAATATCTTAGAGAACCGCGTAGGGGCGGTCAGAACGGAAGAATGAAGATTGGCGGAAGATTGTTGCTACGAATCAGCGGCCGTATCCAGGCCGACACCCATGACAATAATCGCTACCAGAATGTGCTTGGCCACCGCGAGCGACAGAATTGCCGGGATCGGGCCGAATGTACACAGCCAAGCCGTCACGACTACAGTGACGGCCGACCAGGAAAGTTGCTTCAGCCGGAGGCGCAAACGGTCCGGACCGCGATCCTCAACGGCTAACAACATCGATCCCGGGGGTGGTCCCATCAGGTCCATATCTGCATGGATGTTAGCCGACTCGACTGCAAAGAGCAAGGCGATGGATCTTTACGGGCACAGTCGAAACAATCGCCAGCCGTCGGGCGACCAGGCCAGCCTCGACCTCAGGTGCCCTTCCGCCCTCAGCCAGAGCACGTCTACCTCGTCGAACTCGCAAACCACCGCGGCGAAATGGGCGAAACCCGATTCGTCGGTCTGGTCCGGGATTGGCATGTCGTCAAGCACGACGCCTTCGGTCAGTTCGCCCGAAGGCTGAAATGGCGACATGAAAAGCGCTCGGTTCACGGCAGGCACCAGTTGCCATGACTCTCGTGCCCGGTCGTTTCCAGCATTTATCGTCGCCCGGGCCGCGAGCCTCATCTGAGACCGCGATTCCGCGTCGTAAAAGTTGAGGGCGATCCGCGGGTCGCGCCGCAGTTCCGTGACTTTCGGGCTGCGAACGTCGGTATGAAACTCGATCCTGCGGGATTCGGAAAGAAACTGGCGGATGACGATGATCCGCGCCTTGGGGCCGCCGTCCAACCCTACCGTTGCGGCAACCGCCATGTGGCAGGAGTGATGTCCACTCGCCACGCCCTGCCCCAACATCCGCTGCACCGCGGCATAAAGGGCAGCCGAGTCGGCAAATGTGCCGGGTGTAAGCATAGGTTTGCCGTCAGCCGATCAACCGGGAATTGCCGGCAATCTCATAGTCCAAAGTATCCTTCGAATTGAAGAGGGCAATGCGGGCGCAAGGACCGGCGTCGCGGCTTTTACCGGTAGTGGCGAGGCATGTCCCCGGTTGCTAATGAGTTCTCCTTGTCCGGGTCTGGTCGGCGCGGGTAAGGTACACATACGGCCCGGTGCCGATGCGTTCGTCGTCCGTTCCGATGAGGTGGGCAATGCCACGTGGCCTGATTGCAGTGCTTGCGGTGATGGGGCTAGCGACGGCCGCGTCTGGGCAGTCGGTCGTGAACCCGAATGAACGGGTCGCGCCACCCCGACTGAATCCGCAGGATAAGGAAGACATCTGGCTGCTCGATTTCAAGTTCAAGGACCCGCGGACCATTGTCGTTGACATCCCGGGCCGCGGTAAAACGACCTGCTGGTATCTCTGGTACGAGGTGATCAACAGGACCGGTGCCCCGCGTTTTTTCCACCCGTCTTTTGAACTCGTCACCCTGGACCGCAACACCGTGCATGTCGACGAAGTGCTGCCGACCGTCCAGGAGGCTATCAGCAAACTGGAAGACCCGACCGGGTTTCTCAAGATCAAGAACTCTGTGACCATTGGCAAGGAGCCGATTCCGCCGTCGCTGCCCGACGCGGCCCCCCGCCCTGTCTACGGCGTCGCGATCTTTCCGGACGTGGTGCGCCGGGCCGGCGACACGACCCGATTCAGCATTTTTGTGAGCGGCCTGTCGAACGGCTGGACAGTTGACGATGCCGGCACCGTCCGCCGGAAGACACTCCAACTGAACTTCCGTCGACTAACGGACGCTGCTCACCAGGACGGGTCCGATGTCCAATTCGTTACCCCGACGGAGTTTGTGTACCGCAGCACGTCGGTAGCCGCCCCGGCAAAGCCGAAGCCGGTCGCCCCGGTTGACAACCCCTGATCGGCCGATAAACTACCTAACCGGCGGTAGCCGCCCGGTTTGCGGGTTTCGACAGTGGGAGCGGTGTCATGGCACATAAAAAGGGTCAGGGCTCGGTCAAGAACGGGCGCGACTCGAATTCGCAGCGGCTCGGTATCAAGCATTATGCGGGCGAAACCGTGACGGCCGGGAGCATTCTGATCCGGCAACGTGGCACTCGTTGGCACCCGGGCAAGAACGTCAAGCGGGCCAAGGACGACACGCTTTTCGCCTTGGTGGCCGGCTCGGTTATGTTCGATCAGGGCGGCCGCCGGATCAACATCGTCGCGGCCGGCTGATCGGAATTCGATTTGAAACACCATCGGGCGGCGTCCTTCTGCGGAAGGTCGCCGCCCGGTTTCGTTTGCCGTCCTACTCTAAGCAATAGCCCGCTCTCACAAGTCGATTCCTCCGTGCCGCGAATTCTGCAGCTACCTCCCGACGTCGTCACGAAAATCGCGGCGGGCGAGGTCATCGAGCGACCGGGTAGCGTCGTCAAGGAACTCGTTGAAAACGCCATCGACGCTGGCGCGACCCGGATCGATGTTGAGATCGAGGCCGGCGGCGCGGAACTCATTCGCGTCGTCGACGATGGCCACGGGATCGAACCCGAGGATCTCGCGCTCGCGCTCGCCAGCCATGCCACCAGCAAGCTGAAAAACGCCGACGACCTGTTCCGGATCGGCTCGCTGGGTTTCCGCGGTGAGGCGCTGGCTTCCATAAGTGGTGTCGCCCACGTCTGCGTCCAGTCGCGGGCGGTCGGCCACGATGTCGGTGCGCAGATAGAAAGCGTCGGAGGGCAACTCTCGGCCGTAACGCCTTGGAACGGCAGTCCGGGCACTCGCATCGAAGCCCGGCACCTGTTCTACAATACCCCTGTCCGCAAGAAATTTCTCAAGGCGATTCCGACGGAAGTCGGTCATATCGGTGAGCAACTCACCCGGCTCGCGCTGGCCCGTGAGGGCTTACACCTTACGCTCCGCCACAACAACAAGAAAGTCATCGAGATCCCCGGCTCGGCCACGCTCCGCGACCGTATTCGCCTTTACTTCGGGGCCGAAGTCTCCGATCAGATGTACGAGTTGAATGCCGAACAGGGACCTGTTCGGCTCCGTGGTTACATCGTCGACCCGGCATGCGACCGCGGCAATGCTCGGCTGCAATACCTGTTCGTGAATGGCCGATGGTTCCGCGACCGCAGCCTCGGGCACGCCATTCAGGAAGGGTATCGCGGCCTGCTTCTTACAGGTCGATACGCCGGGGCGTTTCTGTTCCTCGACATGCCGCCCGAGCAGGTCGATGTCAACGTTCACCCCACGAAGGCCGAGGTCCGGTTCACAACCGGAAACGCGCTTTACCATCTAGTCCTGGCATCGATTCGCGATCGGCTTCGGCGCGCCAACCTGACGCCCCGGCTGGTTGCCCCTCCCGAGGGCGCGCGTCTCGCGCCGCCCGGCTACCCCGGTATGGCCACGCCCCGGCCCGACTGGATGCCGTTGCCGGCTCCCCCTTCCGTCGGTTACCAACAATCCACCCCTCCGGCGGTTACGCTGCCGGCCGCGCCGTACTCCACGCCGCCACCGGTCACCGGAGGAACACCGGCCGAGACACTACCCGCTTCACCGGAATTCCCGAGTGGATTTCTGCTGCCGCCCATCGGTTTCGGGACCAAGGCGATTCAGCTTTACGATGCCTACCTCGTTGTCGAGACGGACGAAGGAATGCTCGTCATCGATCAACATGCGCTGCACGAGCGGATACTGTTTGAACAGCTTCGTCGACGGATCGAGGCCGGCCAACTCGAGCGCCAGCGGCTTCTGATCCCGGAACCGATCGAACTTTCGACGGAGCAGGCGGCTCAGGTCCTGGCTTCGCGCGAAGAACTCGGCCAGCTCGGCGTCGAAGTCGAGGACTTCGGCGGCGGCACGGTACTACTCACCGCCTATCCGGCGATTCTCGGCCGGATCAGCCCGGCCGACATCTTCAAGGAAGTCGTCGACCGCCTCACGGCCAAAGATCGGCCCCCGACGAAAGATCAACTCCTGGAGCATTTGCTCGCAACCATGGCATGCAAAGCGGCTGTCAAGGCCGGCGACCGCCTGACGCCCGAGGAAATTGCAGAACTGATCGCCCAGCGTGACCTGGCCGACAATTCGCACCACTGCCCGCACGGCAGGCCGACCTCGCTCGTGTTCACCCGGCGGGAACTGGACAAGCAGTTTCGGCGGACGTGACTCGGGTTGTGCGGTTTTCCCGGCCGGTTTACACTCGGGCGCGATCGCACGGAGACCGGTCACATGATGACGTGGATGAATAAGAACCGCCGTAAGCCGGCCCGCGCGGCCAAGCCCGCCATGGCCCCGGTCAAGGCTCCGAATCCGCCCGCGATTGAAGACGACGAATTGCCGCCACCGTTCTTTGCCGACAACGATCCTGCTTTCCTGGACCTCGGTGAGGACTCGCCCACGGTCGTAGCAAAACCGGTCGCTACTCCGGTGATTGAGAATCCGCCAGTCGCTGTTGGTCCCTGCGAGTCGGTCGAGACGCGCCTGGCAAAGCTCGTACTCGATCTGCCCGAGTTCCCGCGCCGCGACGGCAGGGATCGCACGCGCGAGTTGCTCGCCATCTACCGCCAGCTTGACCGTATTGCCGCCGACGCGATCTCCGGCGAAGTCTGACAAAGGTCACGACTCTCCCCAAGGGCAAAAAAAACCATCGCAACAGTTGCTAACGCGGTGAAACAGGTGTAAGGTGACAGCCATCGTCGGGCCATTGACTGGCGCGATGATTCCCTCGAACTGGTCACCAGTCGCCTCACCGGAGTTGCACCACTATGTCGCGTTGGATGCGTCGTCTTTTCGCTCGTCCCACCCGTACCCACAAGATCCGCAACCCCCGCCTCCGGCTGCTCAGCCTCGAAGAAAAAGTCGTCCCGACGGTTTTCACGGTCAATACTGCCGTCGACGAGAATGACGGCATTGGTGTCGGCCTCGTCAGCCTCCGTGATGCCCTCAACGCTGCCGCCATCGACGGAGCCGTCCCCCACACGATCAATTTCGACACGACGACGTTCGGCGCGGCAACCACCATCACACTAACCAACGGTCAACTAGTCGCCGGCCTGGGAGGCGTGACGATTAACGGTCCGGGCGCAAGCCTTCTGACCATCAAGCAGACGACGGCAAATTCGCGCGTCCTGAAGATCGACAACGGCAATACGGGCACGGCCGACACCTACACGATCAACGGTCTTACTTTTACCGGCGGCAATGTCACGACTACAACTGTCTCCGATCGTGGTGCGGGAATCGGCGTAGGCTCCGAGGACGTCACCATCACCAATTGTGTGATCAACGCAAATACGATGACCACCGGGGCTGGCGGCGGTATCGCCTGTTACGAGTCGTCCGCACTGACCGTTCTCAAGATCACGAATTCGTCGGTCACGAACAACTCTGCCGCGGGCAACACCGGTGGTGTCCGATTCACGACGAACAATACTGGTACGATCACCAACTCTCTCGTAACTGGCAACGCCGCCGGAGCTACGGGCGGCGGCATCTATGCATATCGCTCGGCGTCGATTACGCTCGGCAATTCCACGATCTCAAACAACCGAACAAATACTTCCGGTGCCGGTGTCCGCTTGACCGGCGGATCGGGCGCCCCTGTGAACGCGAGCATCTCGAATACGTCGATTACTGGTAATACCGCCGCGACCATAGGTGGCGCACTTTACAGTTTCGACAACCCCGGGACCGTCGTCATTTCTGGCTGTCTGGTTGCCAACAATCGTGCGACCGGCCTCGGCTCCGATGGTGGTGGGCTCCGGTTCAATGGGGCGAATAGCGCGGCCGGCACAGTTCGAGTCGAAAACACAACGATCGCTGGAAACAGCGCAGGAGAATACGGCGGCGGGTTCTCGCTCGGCGCCAGCTACGCGGGCAATGTGACCATCTCCTTTTCAACTATCGCCAACAACATCGCGGAAATCAACGGTGGCGGAATCAACCGGTCCGGAGTTAACGCGGGGACGACGAACGTCACGATCGAAAACACAATCGTCGCAAACAATACATCACTGGCCTACCCGGACATCATTCTGCCCGTCGGCACCGGCGTCACTGTCAACAACTCCGTGGTTGGCAATTCCAATGGTCTGGTGATCACGGCCGGGACCGGCCTGGTAGCAACGCCCGGTTCGTTTATCCCGCTCGGAATACTCTCGAACAACGGTGGCCCGACCCTTACAATGCTGCCGGCCCCGTTTGGAATTTTGTCAAACGTCGGGTCGGCCACGACGATCACGACCGATCAGCGGGGTAACCCCCGCACCGCTGGGTCGGCTCCTGACGTCGGAGCGGCCGAGAACAGCGGAACCGAACCCGTTGCCGTCCTAGCCGCTCCATTGGCCCTTGTAGACCGACCCGGCGCGACCAGTTACAGTGTGACCTTGACCTATTACGACGCGGTCAATGTCAAAGTGGCTTCAATCGGCACGTCGAATATCACTGTGACCGGCGGGGCGACCGTCTCCAGTTTCTCGGCCTCGTCGGGCGTCGACGCCAAGACGATTACCGTGACTTACACGATTACGCCGCCCGGCGGGTCGTGGGACAAGTCCGACAATGGCAATTTCACGATCGCACTGGCCAATAACGTAGAGAATTCTGGTGGTACAAAGATTGCTGGGGCGACCATCGGCACCCTCAGCGTGCAAGTTGGCGACATTTTCACAGTGACCAACACCGCGGCCTCTGGGGCCGGCAGTCTCGCCAAAGCCGTCACCGATGCACAGGCGGGTACAGTGGGTCTAGCGGATCTGATCCGTTTCGATCCCACTGTCTTCGCGTCGGCGCAGACCATTACGCTTTCGGCGGCCCTCGCTATCACCGACAATCTGGTGATCGAAGGCCCCGGCCGAGACCTGCTTACGGTCCGACAGGCGGGTACGGATCGGCTCTTCCTCATCAGCGATGGTAGCACGACCAAGTACAGCAACATTGTCATGTCGGGCATGACGCTTCGCGATGGTGCCCCCTCCAGCGGTTCAGGCGGTGCGATCCAAATCAGTACCGAATATCTCACCATCCGGGACATGCGAATCACCAACAACACGTCCACTACTCACGGAGGAGCAATAGCGACAATTGCGACCGGGTCAGGGGCTCAGGGCAGCAAGGTCCTCGTCTTCAACTCCGAATTGTCGAAAAACACTGCGGGCTTGGTAATCCCGACGCCGACCAACGCGCACGGCGGTGCGTACAGTACAGGGGCGAGTAATTCGCTCAACAACTTGGCGATGTTCAAGGACTGTGTTCTGACTGGAAACACGGCGGGCGGCAAAGGCGGCGCGATCTACGGCCTCAATGCCGGTTTCGCGATCGAGAACTGTCAAATCTCTGGCAATCTCGCAGCGGGATCATCCGGCGGCGGCGGTGTCATGACATATGGCGTTTCTCGTACTTTTTCCATCGTCAACTCGACAATAGCTAATAACCGTACGACCAATGCGAGTGCCAGCGGGGCAGGTGTATTGATTACGGGTGGTGCATCTTCAAGTGGCTTCGGTGGATTCGCGACAATCACCAGTTCGACCATCGTGGGCAACACCGCGGCCTCCGGAAAAACTGCCGGCATCGTACGTACAGGGCCGAACGGCGTGGTCACTGTCGTCAGCAGCCTTATCGCCAACAACACCGACGGTCAACCGTTTCCGACTGCGCCTGACTTGAACGGCGTTGTGAATTTCCTGAACAGCGCAGTTGCGAACTCCGCTGCATCCGTCGTGACGGAACTCGGTACGCCGGGCAGTTCGATCATTGGTGCTCCCAACCCGATATTGACGACCCCGCTATACGACTTCGGTGGCGGACGACTCGGTATCGCCACCATCCCCGACTACACACTTGGCACGCCCAACGTCGCCCGCGACAAGGGATACTTCACCGGCTTGACATTTGACCAGCGCGGTACGGGCTACCCGCGTGTCGTCGGAACAACGGACATGGGTGCACTCGAGTTCGCACTCGGCACACCGGTCGCCACTGTCTCCACGTTTGGGACGATTTCTGCACCTGATCCTGACTATCAATTCACTGTCAGCTACTACGATGAGACTGGAATCCAGGCCAGCTCAATCGACGGTGATGAAATCCTCGTGACTGGTCCTGGCGGTTTCAGCCAGTTGGCCTCGTTGGTCGGAGTCGGCTCGGGCACGACCAAGTACGACCAGGTCTACAAGGTCAATGCGCCGGGCGGCTTCTGGGACGTTGGTGAAAACGGCGACTATACCGTGACGCTGCTCGGCGGAAAGGCCACCGATACTGGCGCGGCAGCCGTACCGCAAACCGTCTTCGGTACGTTTACGATCTTCGTGCCGCCCGCGCTAAAGGTCACGACCACGGCCGACAGCGGCGTTGGCAGCCTTCGGCAGGTGTTCAGCGACGCCAACAAGGTCGCCGGCGCCACCACAATCACGTTCGATCCTGCGGTGTTTGCCACGCCGCAGACAATCACGCTGACCACAGGGCAGATTGTCGTAAGCAACCCGTCCGGAGTCACAGTGAACGGTCCCGGCAACGTCGCCATCAGTGGCAACGGGGCGAATCGAATCTTCTTTGTCAATGACAACGATTCCGCCAACACCATGACTTTCAACGTCACCGGTGTGACCCTCCGCGACGCCCGGACATGGAATACGGATGACAACGGCGCGGCGGTGCTCAGCGTTGGCGAGAATCTCGTGTTCACCAACGTGAACATCCTGAACAACACTGGTAGCGGCGACGGTGGTGCGATCGCATTGTCGGGAGGTAAGTTCACCTGGACTGACGGCACCGCCAGCGGCAACAGCGCGGTCGGACCTCTCAGCGATGGTGGATTCCTTTTTGCCACTACTGCCGACATCTCGATGATCCGGTGTACTATCTCTGGCAACTCGGCTATTGACGGCGGCGGCGGCGTTTACGCCGTCACCAGCAGCACCGTCACGCTCGACAGTTGCACGGTGTCCGGCAACTCGACAGGCGCGGCTGCCACGGCGTACGGAGGCGGCCTTTACTTCGGCACGCTTACCAACGCGACTCTCACGAACTCCACTGTTTCCAGCAACATAGCCGGAGAATCGGGTGGCGGTATCCGATATCGGAACGGAACGCTTACGCTCAACAACTCGACCGTGGCGAACAACGTAGCCCGGAATCACTCGGGCAGCGTTGTTCTCGGCGGTGGGGGCATTTTCCGCTCGCCACTTGGAACCACGAATGTCGATCTGAATGGATCGGTCGTCGCCAATAACCTGGCCCTCAATGGCGGTATCGGCAACGACATACGTATCGATGACAGCGGCAACCCCGGCGCCGTCAACCTCACCGACAGCGCGGTCTCTGATTCGGTTGGCTTCACTGCTGGCGCCCTCACCGGGTTTTCGCTTAACGGCGGCGTCATCCTGCTCGGGCCGCTGGCAAGCAACGGCGGGCCTAACCAGACTCACCTTCCGGCCCCCGGCAGCGTTCTCCGTAATGCAACGACGGGTGCATACATCGCTCCAACGATCGATCAGAGGGGCGTCACCCGCCCCATCGGCGCTGCTGTTGATATCGGGGCTGTCGAATCCGACGGAACGACTCCCGTTGGCATCCTCACTCCGACCGCGGATATCACGACCGTGGGTGGAACGAACGTCCAAGTAAAGGTCACCTACTACGACACCGACCTGAACGTCGGGAGCATCGATTCCGACGATCTCGTTGTCACCGGCCCTGCCGGAACGCTAGCTTTCGCCGGGGTCGTCACGGCTCCTGTCGCGGGTGGCACAGAAGCCACGTATACTTTCAGCGCTCCGGGCGGCACATGGGACAATGCGGACGGCGGCGTGTATTCAATCGCCCTTCAGGCGGGCAAAGTGACGGACTCGACGTTGCAATCCGTCGCGGCCGCCAACCTCGGCGCGTTTAAGGTGCAACTGGCTCGCAATTACGTGGTGACGACCACCAACAATGCCGGCGCTGGAAGTCTTCGTCAAGCCATTCTCGACAGCAACCAGATTCAGGATCCATCGGGCGCGGTTGATACGATCTCATTCAGCCCGGGCGTGTTTGGTACGGCCCAGACAATCACGTTGAACACCGGCGAAGTCAACATCGCCGACTCCGTTGCCATTCAGGGCACAGGCACCAAGAATCTGACCATTTCCACCGGCGGCCGCAATCGTCACTTCCTGATTTACTCGCCCGGCCAGGCGACAGTGACGGTCACTGACCTCACGATGGCTGATGGAAAGATCACGGGAACCAACGCGAATGGCGATATCGGCGGTTCTATATTCAGCCAAGACGAGACGCTGAACTTTAGCCGGATCGCGTTCATCAACAACTACTCGGGCACCAACGGCGGCGTATTCAATTACAACAACGCCGCCACGGTGGCCAATTTCACCGATAGCCTCTTCTTCAACAACTATTCGGGTGGATCGGGAGGCGCAATACGAATCCCGGGCATCGGCACCGTAAACATTATTAACTCGACATTGACGGGTAACACCGGCAGCGCGGGCGGCGGTGCCATCTCCAATAATGGCGGCACGCTCAACATGCATTTCACGACCGTCACTAACAACCGCGTCATCAACGGTGGTGGCTTTGGTGGTGGCCTGCGACAGATCGCCGGATTCGCCACCATCTCCAACTCGATTTTCGCGAGTAACATCGCACCGGGTGGCGGACCTGACATCAGCGACGCTGTCGCCGTCACCGCCGACTACACCATCGTCGCCAACGGTGCAGGTATGACCTTGACCACGGGAACGGAACTCAAGGTCGGCGTTGACCCGCTCTTGAACCCGCTGGCGGACAACGGCGGACCGACGATGACCCAGTCGCTCAAGGCTGGGAGTCCGGCACTTGACGGCGGCTTGAACTCCCTCGCCGTCGCCTTCGATCAGCGAGGCCAAAACCGAACCTATGACAACCCACTGATTACCAATGCGCCGGGTGGAGATGGCACCGACATCGGGGCATACGAGGCTCAGGCCGCGTCGGCCGCCAAGGTTACTTCTATTGTCATCAACAACGGGGCGGCGCAGCGGTCGCGGGTGACCACGCTCAAGGTGAACTTCGACTCGGCCGTGACAATCGCCAACCCGGCCAATGCGTTCACGCTTAACCGCGTGACGCCGTCGGCCGGTTCGGTGACGCTCAACACCGTTTTGGACGGTTCGGGCTTGTTTGCGACGATCACCTTCACCGGCGGTCTGGTCGACGGAGCGCCCGGCAATTACTCGATTCAGGACGGTCGGTATACGTTGACGATCGTCCCTGCCGAATTCGGCGGGGCGGGCGTCGATGGCAACTCAGGCGTGCTGACGGGGAACAATTACAACTCGACCCCGTACGTTAACGGAACGACGCCGGCCACGGGAATCTTCCGTTTGTTCGGCGACGCTTCCGGCAACGGCAAGGTCGAGTCCGATGACTTCCTGGCCTTCCGCCTGGCATTCCTGTCATCGAACGACGCGTTTGACTTCGACGGTAACGGACAGGTTGCTTCGCCGGACTTCCTCTCGTTCCGTTTGAATTTCCTGAAGCAGGTGGTTTGATCGCAGAAACGGAATGCAAGAGAAGCGACGCCCGCGGGATAACCCCCGCGGGCGTCGCCTTTTATTACCAGAAACTGTCACTCGGCAACAATCAGCCTGCAAGCGGCAGCCATTCGCCGGCCGGCCAGGACCGCCATCTTCTCGGCAATCGGCTTGCAGACCTTAGAGTAATCATCCGGCAAAGCGACAGCCGACGGTGCATCCACACCGCCCGCCAGCAATCCGTTGCGGTAAACGGCCGAGACAACGAGCGGAAAACTCTCGGCTGAGACCCACTTTTCAAACGATAGTTCCTTCAACTCCGGGAGTTTCTCCTTGGCGAACTCCGGGCGGAGGCGAAGTTCGGTAGCCCGATTGCGGACCGACTGAAATCGCTCGCTGCCAATGATCATGTCGTCCCAATACTGATGGAGCGTAATTCCCGACGCACCCGGTTTGGCGCGGATATAGAACTTGTTGCCTCCCTTGTCGCCCCGAGGATAGACTGTCGTGTAGAGCGATGAGGTGTGCAACGGCTGATGCGCGTCGCCGATGAGGTGAAACACCCAGCATATCGACACGGCCCGGTCGTCTCCCTCTTCCTTCCGGTCTTTCGCCTTGCCCAAGTTCAATTCATAGGCGCGCACAATATTGTCGGGGTCCGGTGGGAGCGGCCGGACACTGGCCGGCTCCTTGGCCGGCTTGAACGGAAGATTGATATAGTGCCAGGTCGACCGGTGAAACTCTTCATCGCTCCGGGCGTCGTCGGGCCAACGGGCCGCCTGCATGAAGAGGTACATGTCTTTCTCATCTTCGGTCGCACGTGGTAGGGCAGCCAGACGCGGGGCCCAGAGCGATTCGTACTGAGGGTGTTCTTTCAATATGGCAATGATCCTGGGGATCGCCTCAGGCTTCTCCTCCTTGAGCACGGCATAGGCGATGGCCGCGGTAACCATGTGACCGGCCTTGTTCCAGGCCAATGCCGAGCGGGACGAGACGGCGAAAGTAAGTACCACCAGCAGAAACACACGCATTGCAATGCTCCGGACGGAAATCGTCGGATCATTGTACGGTGCAATTGGGCTCGAAAACGAGCCGACTACTTCTTCCGGCCATACCTTCGGTCGCGATCTTTGTCTTCACGGCGCAGATCGCGCCTCACTTTGAGAACGAAAAATGCCATTCCGATGCCGACCACCAAGAAAAATCCGACAAAGCCGAGCGCGACCGGATCGCCCTCCAGAAGGGCATCGACAAAGTCGGCGATGGCCGCGCCCCGCTTGTGCCGAAAAATGGTGTCACCCGATCCAGGACTGGTCGGCAACCGTCCAGCTCACAAGTTCGTCGGGCTGGAACCACAGGCCGATTTCCAGGTCCGCGTTTTCCGGGCTGTCGGAACCGTGGACGAGGTTGTTTTGAACACTGATGCCGAAGTCGCCCCGTACGGTGCCCGGCGGCGCTTTCGCGCCGTCGGTGGACCCCATCATGTTTCGGACGACGGCGACGGCCTCCCTGCCTTCGAGAACGATTGCGAAGGTCGGACCGCCTGTCAGGAACTGCAGCAAGGAATCGTAGAAGGGCTTACCGGCATGGACGGCATAGTGCTTTGCGGCCAGTTCGCGGGCCGGTCGGACGAGCTTTGCGGCGACCAGCCGCAGGCCCTTCTTTTCGAATCGCCCGATGATTTCGCCGCACAACCGACGCTGAACGCCATCGGGCTTGATAAGGACCAAAGTCTGCTGCATGGGGTACGTCTCGATATGGAAACTTGGAATACCCTGTTTTTATAGACAGAACCAGGTGCTTTGGCGAGTTACTCGCCCGACGGGAGCGCCTTGCCTCGGGCCGCCAGCAGGGCCCGGAGGTGATCCGCGCCCAGTCGCGGGTCGTCGAGCAATACCCCGGCCATCTCTTTCAATACCAGTCCGTGCAAGTCGTCGCCGGTCCAGCCTCGGTCGGCCAACCGGCTCCGAATCGACTCGAGCGTGCGATCGCGGAGTTTGTCGGTCTGACGGGAAACGGTCCCTTCGTGGACACCCAGGAGTTGTGCCGCCTCGCGCTGGCTCAGTCGGTACCGCAGCCTCAGGCCGAGGAGCAGCAGATCGGCATCCGACAGATCGTTCAGGCTGTCCCTTGCCGCCGTGACGAATTCGTCGTGCCATCGTGCCTCGCTGGGCTCGGCTTCCGGCAGGGGAAGTACAACATCGTCGTCGGGTAGCGACTTGATTCCGGATGATGCCCGTAAGCGAGACACATGGGCGTTCTGAAACACTCGGATCAGCCAGGGGACAAGCGGCCGCTGGCCGTCGTAACGTGCCAGCGTCGCCAACCCGTGTTCGGCGACCAATAGCTGGCCCCAGAACTCGGCCACCGCATGTTCCTGCCGCTCCTCGTCCCGCGGGTAGAGCCTCGCAGCTCGCGCCCGCAATGCATCGACGAGGAGGCAGTCGGCCCGGCCGGTCCGACTGGCAAACAACGCCTCCCAGGCGCCGTTATCCTTGTCCAGGCAGGCACAGGCAACGAACCAATCGAGTGCGTAAAGGCCGTCGAGGTACGTGTCTTCATTCGCGCCCGGGTCTTTGGCACGATAGAGCGACCACGTCCGGTCGAGATGCGCATCGAATCGAGGCCTTGATAGCGCGACGCCGGGCCGCTGGAGCCGGCAAAAGGGGAACAGCAAGTTCCGGCGTGCGGAGTTCATTCCCAGTCTATCCGGTTGGCGACGGCCATCACACTATGTTATCGTCGCGGGGAATCGATGTCGGCACTGGCCGCGGACCGTAGCGCTGCCCGCGACCGATGACGGGCCGACTCGAACGGGCGACCGATCCGGCTGGAGTAACCGGTACGACCCGCGGGGTCGTTGCGGTGACAACCGCCAAGCGGGCCGATGCTCCCGCACGTCTTGCGACCGAGTCGACGACGGGCTACAGTCTTTACGATGCCCCCTGAATCGGCCGACTTTCCGACGTGGATGATCTGGACTTCGCTCGCGCTGGCGAGCGCAGCTCTGGGTCTCATCGTTTTTGCGTGGCGGAAACCGCGTCAAATCGCAATTTCACAGCCACCTTCAAGTATACCCCCGGCCTCAGAGCCACCACCACCGCCGCCACTTGCCGTAGCCCCAATGCCTCTCGCACCTTTCAACCGGGCGACAGAGCGGCGTGTCGGTTTTCGTCGCGTGGGAAACCCGGTGGAAGTTCTGGTCTGCGACCTGGAGTTCAAATCGCCGCCGGTCCGTGGTTGGGTCGTGGACCGTTCCCGGCTTGGCGTACGCCTGTCACTGGCTGAAAAGGTCGCCAACGGCACGGTCCTGCAGATACGTCCCTCGAGCGTTTCAGACAACATTCCCTGGCAGGCGGTTGAAGTTCGCAACGCTCAACCGGGAGAGCAGGCGTGGGAGTTGGGCTGCCAGTTCACGAGCGAGCCTTCGTGGGAGGTCTTGTTGTTGTTCGGATGAGCCAAACTAACGGACCATCGATCGTCGCGGTGGATCCGTGGGGCGGCGGGCTCCAATGCCCTGAAACAATCGTTCGACGATCTCCAAAATCACGATGTCCGGTTTTTCTCGCTCGATGACCGCCGGGTCGAGGTGATTGCTCGGGATTGCCACGAGTCGGGCCGCATGTTCGGCCAACATCTCCGCAAAGAGCCCATCTCCAAACGAGTCATGAAACAACAACACCCGCGGGCCGACAAACTGCGGTCGTTCGTAGGCACGCGCGTCGAGATAGTCGAGCCGTGCGGTATCATCGCCGACTTGATCAAGTCGGATGGCCTTCGACTTGGGATCAACTACTTCTATGTGATCGAACGGCTCTGGATCACCACTCCACCATCCGAGCAAGTGCTGCAAGTCGCCGACTTTGGTGGGTCCGGGTCCGCCACGAAACCGCTCGGGTCCCATCGGTTCCCAGCCCAATGTCCGGGCCGATGCCGCGTACCCGACTTTCACGCCGGCCGGCATCCAATGCGTATCGGTGCGGAAGTACAACGCACCCGTCGATTTCGCAGGGATGAGCGCGTCGCGGAAATCACATGCCGTCAGCCCCGCTGACTTGAAGTACGCCAGCAATTCGTCCCGCGGAGTCGCACTCGTTCGCTTCCTTTCCAGGGGCGGCAAGTGTTCGGGGTATACGGACTGTTTGTTTGGTGCGACGAGGATGACCAGCTTGATGTTGCGCTGGGCCAGCCACGTCTGCCACTCGGGCATGGCCCGCTTCCATTCGGCGAGCCTGTCGGCGAGCCTGGGATCGGATTGCAGGTAATACGTCTGCGGCTCCGCCTCGTGGTTGTAATACAGCCAGCCGTCGTCTCCAATCAGAACGCGCGGCGTTGGCGATACCTCCAGCCGGCTCACCTTGAACCTGCTGAATCGACGGACGAATATGTCTCGCCCCTCCACTCGCGGGACGAATGCCGTCTCCAGATCACCCGGCAACTCTCGCCAACTGCGCCACGATGTCGGGTGGAAGGCCCGCAGGTCGCGGAGGTCTGGCTTGTTGTCTGAAGCAAGGTCCTCCCGAATGTGCCAGGCGGTCCGGTAGCCGATCCAGCCGATCATGCCGGCAAACGCGGCCACCAGGGCAGCGCGGGAGAGCCAGATCAGCCAGCCGGCAATCGCAAGCACAGGACCTCCTAGAAGCGGAAGTAAAGAAAGGGGTTGTACGCCCCCGCGCACAGGCACGGAAGCAGGATGAGCCACAGCAGAGAACAGACCGCCACGGCCGAGAGTTCCCAGCCTGCGGTTGCCCATTGACCGCCCTCGCGTATCCGACTTGCCAGCCACGGCACGACCGGAGTACATGCCGGGATCGCCAGCACGAGCGCCAAAACAATCTCCCGATTCCACACGTCCCCGAAATCGAACAGCCCGGATCCCTGACCAGTCAGGGCCGCAATGAACTGCGTCGCCTGCGGCAGCGTGTCGGCACGGAAGAAAACCCAGCCAATCATGACGGTCACGATTGTGTAAGCCCACCCCAATCCGCCGGGAAGGCGATCGAGGATTCTGCCGAGGCCGAGTCGTTCAATCACCAGGAAGACGCCGTGCCAGACTCCCCAGATCAGAAAGTTCCAACTGGCGCCGTGCCAGAACCCGCACAAGACGAAAACGAGCAACAGGTGCATGTATGTCCGGAATGGCGACACGCGATTGCCGCCGAGCGGAATGTAGACATAGTCGCGGAGCCAACTCGAAAGCGAGATATGCCAGCGCCGCCAGAATTCGGTGACGGAGCGGGCAATGTAGGGGTAATTGAAGTTCTCCAGAAACGTGAACCCGAACATCTTGCCCAGGCCGATCGCCATGTCGGAGTAGCCGGAGAAATCGAAATAGATCTGCAGTGAATAACAGACGAGCCCGAGCCAGCCGAGACCTGCCGAAAGCTCTGACGCAGGCAATCGAAACACGATGTCGGCGTATTGGCCAAGCGTGTTGGCGATGATGAGCTTCTTCGCCAAGCCAACCGTAAGACGACGGACGCCGGTCGACAGTTCTTCGAGGCGGGTCGGGCGGTCTCCGAGTTGGTCCACGATATCGCGATAACGGACGATCGGCCCCGCCACCAGGTGTGGAAAAAGCGCGGCATAAAGTGCGTAACGTACTGGGTTGGGCGCGGGCGGCACGACGCGAGTGTACACGTCAACGACGTACGCAATTCCCTGAAACGTGAAGAACGAGACGCCGATCGGAAGATGTACCCGCTTCGTCAGCGGGACGATCTGCGATCCGACCCAGAAATTGATGTTGTCGGCGATGAAATTCGAGTACTTGAAGCCGATCAGGACGAGCAGATTGCCTGCCACCGCCGCGGCCAGAAGCCAGGGGGACTTCGATCTGGCGAGAAGCACCCCGGCCGCGTAGTTGCCCAGAATCGAGGCCATGAGGATGACGGAATAGCCCTTCTCGCCCCAGTAGTAGAAGAAGAGGCTGGCGAACAAAAGCAGCGTGTTCCGTGCCACCCGCGGAGACAGGTGGTACAAGAGCAGAACGAGCGGGAGGAACCCGAACAGAAAGATGGTCGACGAAAAGACCATAGAGGACTGGTGGGGTGGTTCCGTAAACGGAAAGTAGAGCGATCCGATTCAGTGTACGTATCACGCCCCGGCGAACAGCCCGACTCCTCTCAGCCCATCACCTGCCGAAACTCCTCGAACAAGTAGGTGCTGTCGTGCGGCCCGGCCGAAGACTCCGGATGATACTGGACGCCGAAGACTGGCTTGGTTCTGTGCCGAAGCCCCTCGAGTGTCCCGTCATTCAGATTGACGTGGGTGAGTTCCACGTTGCCCGGGAGTGTATCGGCATCCACTGCGAAGCCGTGATTCTGCGACGTGATCTCGACACGCCCGGTGCGTTTATTGAGCACCGGTTGATTCACGCCACGATGCCCGAACTTGAGTTTGAAGGTCTTGGCACCGAATGCCAGCCCGAGCAGTTGGAGCCCCAGGCAGATACCGAAGACCGGCTTCCGGTCGATCAACTCCCGAATGGTCTCAACGGCGTAATCGAGCGGTTCCGGGTCGCCCGGCCCGTTGGACAAGAACACTCCGTCAGGTTCGAGCGAGAGGACATCAGCCGCAGTCGCGGTTCCGGGGACAACCGTGACATCGCAGCCTACTGCCGTCAGACACCGGAGGATGTTCCACTTCAGTCCGTAGTCCAGCGCAACGACACGCTTCCGTGGGAGCACTGGCTTGAAAATGTGTGCCGTCAGCGGTGCGTCCAACCCTTCACGCCATTGAGACGATTGGGATGGTACCACCTCGCGAACAAGATCAAGCCCTGACATGTCGCGTGCGGCCCGGGCCCGCCTAATGAGCTCGGAATCGTCGAGTATTTCCGTGGAAATCACCGCCCGCATCGCGCCGCGAACGCGGAGTCGGCGGACGAGCGAGCGTGTGTCGATACCCTCGATTCCGGGTACACCCGTGGCGACTAGGTAATCGTTGATTGATTGAGTTGATCTGTAGTTGCTGGGCGTCCGAGACAAGCTGCGGACGACAAATCCCTCGACGCGCGGGTGGCCCGATTCGCGGTCAGCATCATTGATGCCGTAGTTGCCGATGTGCGGATAGGTCATGCAGACGATTTGGCCCGTGTATGACGGGTCGGTGAGCACTTCCTGATAGCCGGCCATGGAGGTATTGAAAACGGCCTCACCTGCAGTCGTGGTCCGCGCGCCGAACGCGGTGCCCGTGTAGACGGTCCCGTCTTCGAGGGCCAGCTTGGCTATGTCAATCACCTCGGTGATCTTCTCCTCTACCATCGGACCAGCGCGGTGCCCCAGGCGAGGCCGGCGCCAAAACCACTCAGCACGGCCAACTGGCCGGGCTTCAGCATGCCCTGCTCAATTGCCTCGTCGAGGGCCAGCGGGATCGAGCCGGCCGAAGTGTTTCCGTATTTGTCGAGGTTGGCAAAGACCTTCGACCGCGGAATCTTCAGCACGTCGCATGCCGCGTTAATGATGCGGATGTTCGCCTGGTGCGGCACATAGAGGTCGACATCGTCCGGCGTGAATCCCGCGCTGGCCAATACGTCCTGAATCGTATCGCAAAGAATCGACACGGCCCAACGGAATACCGCCCGGCCGTCCATGTACATGTAATGCAGACCCTCCGCGATCAACTCGGCAGTCGGTGGTCGACGCGAGCCGCACGCTTTGCGGTCGAGTAGCGATCCACCCGAGCCGTCAGCCCCCATGCTGTATGCGAGGATACCGGTTTCCGAATCGCCCGGTGCCAGAAGCACGGCGCCCGCGCCGTCGCCGAAGAGCGGGTACGTCTTGATGTCGTCCGGATTGAGGATGCGGGAGTTGCAGTCCGCCCCGATGATCAGAGCGCACTTGCTCAGGCCGGCTTTGACGTAGGCCGCACCGGTGATGTACGCGTACATGAATCCCGCGCAGGCGGCCTGCATGTCGATGGCCGGGCATACCAGCTTCATCCGGTCTTGCAGCAGGCAGGCCGTCGACGGAAACGAGTAGTCGGGCGTGAATGTACCGATGATACACAGGTCGATTTCGCGGGGGCTGATCCCCGCCCGCTCAATGCAACGGCTCGCCGCCTCGAAGGCCAGATCACTGGTTGCCTGATGCGGTTGGGCGTGCCGGCGCTCGAGGATTCCCGTCCTCTTGACGATCCAATCGCTGTCGAAGCCGAACCGCTCGAAGAGTTGCTGATTATCGACCACGATGTCCGGAACATAGCTGCCGGTCGCCAGAATGCGCACGCCGGGCACGGCTCGGCAGATCGGCCGGGGAGATACCCTGTCGTTCACGGAATCGGACATGCCGTCAGGATACAAACGCCGTCCGGAATCGGTTAGCGATCCGAGCGGCCAATTGTCAAATGGTCGTGAGGAAACGAAGCCGGAATTGGAGAAAGTCTCCGGGCCCGACCTGGCCGTCGCCGTCGAAGTCGAAGACGGGGTTGTTCGACAGAAACATGAGCCGAAACGCGAGAAAGTCCGCCGCGGTGATCGTCCGGTCTCCGTCACTATCGCCGAATAGCCGGTGGAAGGTGAAGCTTGCGTTCCCTCCGGCCGAGCCATTCCCGTCACCATCAAGGGCGATTCCATTCTCGAGGACTTGGATCGCGATCACTGAAAGTTGATAGTTCCCGTCCGACAGAGGCGGAAAGCTGAGGGTAACGACAGTTCGGCTCGAAGTGCTGGCGGCCGAGTCGGCGATAAAACTGATCGCGCCCGTCGGCGATCCGGGGCCGGTCCGCGTCAACTGAAATGCCTGGGTGAGGCCGTTTGAGAATGTCACCGCACGATCGAATGCGATCGTGAGGGAAGTTACCCGAGACCGCTGGGCCGAGCCGTCGTTGATGATAATCGATGCGACCCGCGGAGGGACCTGCCGTTGGCCGAACGCAAGACCCGTCACGGTGTCCCCGGCAGTGAAGGAAAGCGGATAAGAGTCGGCTGCCGGTTGCGTTCCGCCCCAGCCAGGCTGCAAGACTCTGCGGATGGTCGTTGGACCTGTCAGATTGGCGATGGCGTAGCCGCCGTGAGAGGCCGAGATCGCCGACGGCTCAGCTGTCTCAAAATCCAGGGACCAACTGTCGATTGTCCCCGAGTAGGAAGCAAACGTATCGATGACTTCGAGTCGCCAGACCCCATTTGCGATGCTGCCATCCAACAGGCTCAGTGGTTCCTGAGGACGGAATCTCCCGGTATATGGCGCCGTGCCGGCATCAATCGCGGTGGAAGCCTCGTCATCCAGAATCGTACCTGTGAAGTCGTCGAAGTCGGTACCAACGCGATCCCAGAGTAGAACTCGCCGACCGTCCGGCGCGATTAACGTAACGATGATGTCGACAGTGTGAGCATGGTTGATCGAGAGGTTGACATCGATGTCGGTAATCGGGTCGGGGATGCCGGCAACAGTCATGGACGATGTCGTGGTCGCCATGTTGGCGATTGTGCGGGGAACGTTGGTCGAGGCCTTATTCACGACCGGGGCGTCGAAAGCACCGTTACCATTCCGGTCGGCGTATGCCCGCCAGTTCGACAAGGCCGTCTCGCCGGAGTCTGCCGCCGCGTTTCCATTGGCATCGTTGAAGAATCTCCCGTAGGCCGCATTCTGACGCCATTGCCCAAAATGAATGGCAAGCGCGGGCCCCGGCCCGACAGAAACGGTCGCCGCACCCGATGCCGGGCTGGCCGGTCGCCAGCCGCTCAGCGGCTGCGCCCGGACGATACCAGTTCCATTTGGCACGGCCGTAAGCAGTATCAGCCCGTTCGAGTCGCTGTTGGTGATCGACTCTCCGCCTCCAATCGTGAGGGACCAGCTGGTCAGGCTTCCGGCCTGCCCGATCCCGGAATCGTCGACTACCTCCAGAGCCCAGGTGCCGTTCGGATCCATCCCGTCGAAATCGACGAGCCGGGAAGCCGGGCGGAATCGTCCCGAAAATGGGGCTACGCCCGATGAGACGGATAGGGTCGCCTCGTCGTCGAATACTGTCCCGGAGAGGTTGTCCGTCTCGCCACCCGTCCCGGCCATAAGCAATACGCGCCGTCCGCCGGGAGCAATAAGCGTGAGAGACAGGTCGACAATTGACGTATGCTGAATGGAGAGGTTCACATCCAGATCGGTGATCGGCCCGGAAACGCCCGAGACTGTCAGCACGGATGTGACCGTTCCGAACGTCAGCGACTTGGGCACGTCGACCGAACTTCGAATTGCCTGCGTGGTGTCCGCGACTCCGTTGTTGTTGGAGTCGAGAAACACAGTGACGCCCGCAAGATTGGGGTCGGCCGATTCGCGGGCACCGCTTCCATCGAGGTCCTCGTGCGTCCTGCCGTAAGCCGCGTTGGTCCTTTGCTGCCCGAAGTGATTAGCGGTACTCGTCGACGTAGAGCTTGCGAGCGTGACTGAGTAGAAACCCGAGGAAGGGCGGTTATCAGTCCACCCTGCCGAGGTCACGCGTCGGACAGTGTATGTCCCCGGTGACAGATCTAAGAAGGAGTACGTTCCCACTCCGTCAGTTACGGCAACCGGCTCGCCGTTATCGAGTTGGCCATTACCGTTGGAATCAATGAAAGCAGTCCAGCCCGGTAGCGGGGCGTCGAATGTCGTGCCAAAGAGCAGGCTGTTGTCCAGGTCCTCGTAGACCCGACCCTGAATCGAGCTGACGGACACGCGAAACGTGCGGGTGAAGTCGCCTCCGGCCGCGCCATCGGAGTCGCCATCGAGCGACTGTCCGAAAGGATCCTTCAAAACCGCAGCCTTCGCAGTGAACCGGTAACGGTCGTATGCGAGGTTGCCGGTAAAGGTGATCGCGAACCCGTCCGTTCCCATGCGGTAGGTCGCGCCACCGTTGATCACGAGCGTCTTCAGAGTATCGTCGGCCGTCCCAAACGTGTTGTCAGCGCCGTCACCCCGCAGTTCAAAGCTCGACGCGCTGACCGTGGCCGGATCGAATCGGAGGGGTGTGTCAAAGCCGATCGTGAAGTTTCGGGTAGTTGTAAAGCCCCCCTCAGCTGGGAGGCCTCCCTCAAGAATCACCCGTGGCGGCTGAATCGTACTCGAGACACCTCGGGCCGCATTCACCCGGCCGTTTCCCAACTGGCCCTCGAAGCCCGGGTTCAGTTCATCGATTCGGTCGGCCGAGCCGATGAGTTGCGCGGCCACCTGATCGCGAGTCCAGGCAGGATGGGCGGACCAGATCAAGGCGGCGACGCCGGCCGCATTTGGGGAGGCCATGCTGGTCCCGCTGATCATGCGATAGCTGAACACACCGCTATCGATCGTGGTGGACAGCACGTTCATGCCGGGCGCGGATACGTCGATGTACTTTCCGTAGTTGCTGAACGCCGTGCGTTGGTCGTTGGAGTCCGTGGCCGCCGTGAACAGTATCTGAGTGAACGCACCGCGGGAAGGATCGGCCTGGTCATTGTTCCCGGCGGAGTTGATCAGCAGTAACCCCTTACCGTAAGCGTAGTTGACGGCAGTCGTTACTGCGGCATCGCCGACGAAGCCATCAAACGTATGGCTCATGTTGACGATCTTGGCGCCGTTGTCGGCAGCATATGTGAGGGCGGAAACGCAGTCGGCCGAGGTGCCGGTGCCGACGCCGTTGCCGACCCATCGGATAGGCATGATCCTGACGCCACCTCCGGCTACGCCCGCCACACCGGCTGCATTGTTGGTGCGGGCACCGATGATGCCCGCGACGTGCGTCCCGTGTGTGTCGCCGTTCTCGGGATTGACGTTGTTATCGTCGCCCTCGAAGTCCCAGCCGTTGACATCATCGATGAAGCCGTTGGCGTCATCGTCGATGCCGTTGCCGGGCGTTTCTTTGGTGTTGGACCAGACGTTGGGTGCGATATCGGGGTGTGAGATGGCCAATCCGTCGTCGGCAACAGCGACGATAACATTCGAAGAACCGGTGGTCACATCCCAGGCGGCCGGGGACTGAATCTTGCTCAGATGATACTGCTGGGAAAACAGCGGATCGTTGGGGATGAACTCCCCCGGCCCGACGGCATAGACGTAATTGGGGGACGCCCACGCGACATCTGCCCTCGCGGCTAGTTGGTCGACGACGACTTGGGGATCTGCGCCGTGACCGAGTGGAATCCGCACAAGCACGCCACCGGGTTCCGTGATGAGCGGGCTGCCGCCAAGGAGGTCGCGCCCGGTGACGTAGGCCAGAACCTCCGAATCGGTGAATGGCTGGTATGGCCGGACGATGGCGGCCGGGGCAATGCGATCTTCCAAACGGTCGAGTCGTTTCCAACGCATTGGTGCGCCCCGCAATAGTGACGATCATCATAACTCGTAAAGGTGCCGTCGATGAGTGCTAAGAATGGGGCGATTGGTTGGGTCGACCTGACAGTCACGGATGCGACAGCCGTTCGTGACTTCTACCGGCATGTCACCGGAGCGACGACGAGCGACGTGCCGATGGGTGACTATTCCGACTATTGCCTGCTCCCGGCGGAAGGTGGGGAGCCGTTCGCGGGAGTATGTCACGCACGCGGAGCGAATACCGGAATTCCACCGATCTGGTTGGTCTACTTTCAGGTGGCTGATCTCACTAACAGCGTAGCCGAGTGTATCGCGCGGGGCGGATCAGTAGTTCGCGAGCCGGTTGCGATCGGGAGGTACGGCTTCATGGCGGTGATCCGCGACCCGGCCGGTGCGATCTGTGCCTTGGTGGGGCCGGTTTCAGTTGCGTAACCGCCAAACATCGCATTCTCGACAACTTCAACCCGAAACTATCGGCTTGATGGCCGGTTAGAAATGTATGGGGAATAGAATAACCAGAGACATGAACGCTAGTTCACTGCCTGGTGTGCGAAAATTTGGAAAAAATTCCCCCAGCTTCCCAAAAAACACTGGCAACCGGTATTGCGGTCGGTTAATGTGTAAGGGAACGACCGGATGGACCCGGCGGACGTGGTCGATTTATATCGACTCGTGATCCGTGTCGGGGACTCGCTCCCGGCCGAATAACACGACGCCAACCCGGACATGGTGTCCGGCAGTTTTAGGCAATGTCATCGCGATGCGCGCCGCCGAACCGCGGACCGGCGTGCGGGATCAAACTCCCGCGGAACCTCGAGGAGACCTCTTCGATGAGACTGAAGAACTTTGTGCTGGCGGCAATGGCTGCGTTGGCCATTACCCTCCCAGCGCGGGCGGACATCCTCCTCGGATTCCGCACGCTGAACGCGCCGCCGGCGAACCCGACGCTGCCGATTTCGTCGGGCCTGTCCATGGCCAACACCACGGCCACCAGCGGCTTGACGATGAACCCGGGTGACGTCCGCTACGTCGCGGTCACCGTCCGGGCCACCCCGACCAACGCCGGTCCGGTCCAGAACTTCTGGAACTCGATCAGCAGCCAGACGGGTGATCTCAACCAGTTGGCCGTGTTCGGCATGAGCCTCACGTTCAACCCGGCCGTGGCCGACAACCCGTACATTCCGCTGCCTACTTCGGGCGCGACGCTGAACGAAAACAACTCCAACCTGCGTATCCAGACGGCCGGCCAGGCCTACGGCAACGCCCTCCCGGGTGACCCGTTCTCGGCCGGCTGGCGGAACATCGTTGGCACCAGCCTTGGTGGCCTCCAGACGGACGGTGCGAACAATCTGGCCGAGATTCCGATCGCGGCCTTCAAGATTGTCGCCACCGCTCCTGGCGTGACCAACTTCACCCTCAGCCGTATGACCCTCGGCGGCCCTCCGGGCTCCGGCGGTGCGGTCCAGCAGCAGGTGTGGACGATCACTGACTCGGTCGCCACCCAGTCGATGGACGCCGAAGTGTTCGCCGGCGGCAACTTCAGCCTGCCGGTCACGGTGGTTCCGGAACCGTCGAGCATGGCCCTCGCGGGCCTTGCTTTCGCGGGCATGGGCTATCGCAAGCTTCGTCGCAAGAAAGTTACCGCCTAATCGCGGTTGATTTTCCTGAACAACTCCGGCCGACGCACCTTCGAGTGCGTCGGCCTTTTTGTTGCGCATAGGATACCGGGACGAACTTTCTGCTCCCGAGATCCGCCATGGAACAACACCCTGATCCCGCAGCGACTTCCTGGCTCGATGGAGTCGTCGCCCTGGCTGCATTGCTGCTCGCGGGACTGCTCGGCTCAGCGGTCGTTCGCAATGCCGATGTCTGGCAACATCTCGCCACGGGCCGACTCATCTCACAGGGTGAACTCGCATTCGGAAGCGATCCCTATTGCTTCACCACAGCCGACCAGACGTGGGTCAACCACGCCTGGGGATTCGACCTCGGCACGTTTTTCATCTTCGATCGCACGGGTGCCTCCGGGATCGTTCTGACCCGGGCAACCATCGCACTGGTCTTCGCGTTCGCGATCATGCTGGCCGGTCGCAAAGGATCGGGGTTGGCGCTCCCGGCCACAGCTGCTGCTGTTGCCGTGATCGCTGTAAACGCTCGACTTCCTTTCTTTCAGCCGGCCCTGGTTTCCTACGCACTGATGGCCGTACTCGTTGCGTGGCTGCTCCGAAGCGAGAGTTGGCCGGTCTGGGTGAGTGCGACCGGAGTGTTCCTGATCCATGCGCATTGGGTCAACCATGATGCCTGGTTCATCCTTGGACCAGTCGCCGTGTTCGCCCTGGCGGTCGGGTCAGTTGTTGAATCCCGCGGCTCGGCGGGCCGATGGTTGCTTCTGATCCTCGCCGCATTGGCGGGCACGATTTGCAATCCCTGGCACATCCGGGCGTGGACTGTCCCCGACGAACTTGCGCCCATGTTTTTCGACCCGGCTGCGCGGATCGACAGGATGTTCGAACCGTATTTCGCAAGCCCGTTGGACGGAAGCTACTCGACTCGTTCCGGGTACGCGCCGGCATGGGCCTTTTACTCACTTCTCGTACTGGGCATCATCTCCTTTTCCGCGAGTTTCCGGGAGATCCGGTGGAGTCGCCTGACGCTGTGGGTATTGCTTGCCGGCCTCGCGATCTGGCGGTCCCGACTCGTGCCATTTTTTGCGGCCGGGGCGACGCCGCTCATGGTGCTCAACTTTCAGGATACTTGGGCTGTGACCCCGCACACGCCAAACCGTCGGCAGGTCGGGTTGTTCGCCCGCGCCGGAGCCTCGCTCGCCGTCCTCGGCCTCGCCGCAATGGCCTGGCCCGGCTGGTTGGGCCCTCGCCCGTCGGATCCCACACGCGCTGCCCGAGTCGGACTGCGGATGGAGGTCGATCCCGGGGTTGTTTCAGTGGCCGGCGAACTCGCCAAGGTCCCCGATGCTCAGCGATGTTTCGCGGCGTCTCCCGAAGCTGCCGCCATCATCTCGTGGTTCGCACCGGGCGTGAAAACCTACGTCGATACGCGGTGGCGGTTGCACACGCCCCGGATCGCCGACTTCATCGCGGCCCGGTCACCGTTCCAGGCGCTCGATCAGGGATCGTCGGCCGACTCGACAGCCACTGAAAAGATCTTTCGGGATGCCGGCGTGAATTCACTGGTCCTCGTTGGGTCCGAACGATCTGGAAGCGCTGCCGCCCGAGCCCTGTTCCTGTCGCCGGAGACTTTTCCGCTCGTGGCCGTTGCCGGACGGGCAACCGCATTCCGTGCCAAGCCCGGATCGGCAGCAATTGATCCGCTCGCACTGGCATTTGCGCCTCAGGCAGCCCGTCCCCTCGCGCCGTTGCCCCTCGAAGATCTGAAGGTGCCGACGGAATGGGAAAAGTACGAGTCCGGGCCGCCGATTCGCCTGCCCGAACTCGATGAGTCCGGCACATGGATCGACTATGCGTCGGCCGTCGAAACGCGTCTCACGACCGGCCTACAGGTCGCGCAACTCGCAGGCATGGCCGCCTCTGCCGGGCAGGCTCCAACCCTGCTCCGATTCCCGATCAGCGTGCTGGCGTCGCCCCGGTCGACTCCCCCGGGTGATCGGCTCGCGGCCGGTGTCCTCGCGGTCCGCCGGGCTCGCCAGGCCCGCTCCGAACGGCCCGATGAAGCAGAGTCGAGTTACCGACTTGCGCTCGCCTTGCAGAAGTTCGCCGGATTAGAGTCCCTTTCGTCCTTGCAGTTCATCTCGGCCATCAATCAGGCACGGGCCCGATTGCCTGTAGGCGTCGCCTGGGGTCGCGATGAAGCCCCTCTGGCTTTTGCGTTGGCCGAGTTGGCGGCCGGCTGGCACTTGTCCCGCAACCACCGCGACCTCGGGCTCGATCAGGTCAAAGACGCGATGCGCCTGATGCAACTGCCCGAGGTTGCATCGAAATTCAACGCGGAAAGCTGGAAGCAAGCGACCAAACAACTCGAACAGCTCGACAAGGAAGTCAATGCTCGAAGGGACGAATACGACCGACGGGCCGCCAATCAGCCGCTCATGAACCGTGTCTACATTGCCATTCGTCTCGAGTTGCCGGGACTGGCGCTGGCAGAGATGCAGAAGGCGGCAGGCGCAGCGGACACCGCCAAAGAACTTGATCCGCTTGTGGCACTTGACCTCATGCTGCAGGTCGGTCAGGCGGAGGAGGCGAGGAAGATTCTCCGTTCGCAGGCATTCGAGCCGATCACGGCGGTCGATCCGGAAAAGCGCCCGGTCGTTCGCCGGTTGCAACTGTACGCGGCGGCCGCCTGCGGCGACGACGCCCGGGCGGCCGACGAGATCGCCGCGGTCAACGAACTTTCGCGCGCCGATGAGCAGGAGTCGCGGAAGTTCGCCACCATCGCCGTCGCCAGCCTGGCCATCGGCCTCGATCCGGTCGGGCAACCGGTCATCACCCGCGGGTTCGTTTCGCCAATCTGGACGCGGAGCGTCGAGGCAGCCGCTACTGCTGCCAACGCATCGGCCCAACAGTTTGAAATGCTGGCCTGGCGCGGTTTACTGGCACTCCAAGCCGGCGACACACGCGTGGCTCGTCGCTCGTTTGCCGAGGCGTTGCAGATTCCGGCAGGCCCGGGCAGGGATGTCATCTCCCTTTATCACAAGTTGCTGGATCGCGCGGAGTAGCGATGATGTGGCAAAAAACGAGCGGGGCCGGTCCGGCCCCGCTCCTTCTGTTGTCAGTGGTTTCGCGATCCGTCACAGGATCTGCTTCAGGAAATTGAGACGGAACTGGAGAAGGTCGGTCGAGCTGTCGACTGAACCGTTGCCGTTGAAATCGAACGTGTCGCTGCTCGACAGGAACGCCAGACGGAACGCAAGGAAGTCGTCGGATTCGACCTTCCCGTTGCCCGACGCGTCGCCGAACAGGCGGAAGATGCCAGTCGCAGGCTGGGCTCCGCTCACATAGGGTGTCGAGCCGAACGTGAAGTCGCCGCCGGCAATGCCGTCGCCGTTCCCGTCAAAGCCATCGACGTTGGTCACTTCAGCGCCGAGCATCGTCAGCGTGTACCGGCCGTCCTGAAGTGACAGGTTCCCCGGGGCCCCATCGACAGCCCCACCGGTGAAGGTGAGTGTTACGAAAGTGCCCGATCCGTCGAGCACGGCATTCAGCGTCACAGTCGCACTGTCGCTGACGCGGGTCAACGTAAACGCGTTGGAGAGGTTTGCGAACGTGGTGGCGGTGCTGAGGTTGACCCGCAGGGTGGTCACGCGGGACCGCTGAGTCGCCCCGTTGTTGATCACAACCGAGGTCACGGAAACCGGGTTGGTCTCGTAAGCCCCGATATCGGTGATGCCGACGGTGCGGGGGCCGCCGCGCTGGTCAGTCGTCAGGCCACCTGTGTTGGAACCGAAGTTGACGGCCGGGCTGTTGGCCGGCAGCCGGTGCGTCTGCGTCGTGCCGCCGTTGTTGGCGAGCGGGAGCAGCAGCGGATCAACATCGAGCCGGTTGGAACCGCCGGTATTAAAGGCGAGTCCAGTTGAGTTGCCGATCAGGCTGAAATTGATCTTCGCAGGCGCGCCCAGTTCAGGCGCGAACGAATTGACATTGTTCGAAACAATGGAACTGAGCAGAGTAACCGTGCCCGCGGTTCCGGTGTTGAAAGTCGTTACGCCGCCACCCCGGCCGCTGGACGCGGTGTTATACGCGATCGTGCTGTTCTCGATCAGCAGGTTGCCGGTGAACGACCGGGCGATGACGCCACCGCCGTCCCACGCAGATTTGTTGCCGGAAATCGTCGAATTGCGGATATTCAGGGTGCCGTCGGCGGCTGTGCCGAAGAAGTAGAGGCCGCCACCCTGTCTGCCGGAGACATTGCCGACAACAGTACTGCCCTCGACCGTGAGGTCGCCGTTGTTCAGGAAGTACACACCGCCACCCATGCTCTTGGCCGTATTGCCGGAAAGCGTGGAATTGCGGAGCGTGAGCACGCCACTCGTGCCCAGTGCGACGCCGCCGCCTTCCGTATCTGAAAAGTTGCCCGAGACGACCACGCTGTCGAGCGTCAGGTTTTCATTTTGCACGAAAATTCCACCGCCGTCAGCCGTCGAACTTCCGCCGGAGATCGTCACACCCTTGATGGTGACCAGAAGCACCGACGAGCTGTCGCTGTCATCGATGTTGAAGACCCGGCCCAAGCCGTTACCGTTGATGGTGACCGATCCCGCGCCCGGCCCGTTGATGACCACCGAGCGTGTGATCAGCAACTCGCCACCCGTCAGGGTAATCGTGCCGGTAACGCCGAAGCTAATCGTGTCGACTGCCGGGCTGTGGCTGGCCGCAGTTGCGAGCAAGTCGCGCAAGGTGCCGGGGCCCGAATCGCCAAGGTCGGTCACCGTCAGCGTCTGGCCGAATGCCGCCTTCAGCGTGCCCGAAGCTCCGGTCGGAAGGGCGGCGGCGAGCGTCGTGGAGACGGAGCCGGTGAAGGCGACTGTGTAATCGCCGGTGTCGGAAGCGTCCCATGTCCCGCCCGGGGCGGTGAAAGTGAAGGTCGCTGTTCGGAAATTACCATTGCCGGCCGGCGTAACGCTGACGAGAGTGACCGGCAAAGTGGTCAGGCCCGGAGTCGTAACGGTAAAGTCGCCGGCATCGATGGTCGTTGCGTCGATGCCATCCGCGCTGAAGAACTGCACCGAGAATGTCCCAGTTGAGCCGCCAGTCGTCGTGACATTAGTCGGCAGGACCACGACGGGCGGCGACAACTCGAACGCACCCACGTCGATCAGGCCGCCACTGACGCGTGGCAATCCGCGCTGGTCCACTGTCAGGCCCAAGGGGTTGGCCCCGGCGTCCAGGAGCGGGCTGCCGGCCAGGAATGCATGCGTCTTGGTCTTGCCGCCATTGTCGGCGAGCGGCGCCAGCAACGGATCGCCGACAACCGGGCTGTTTTCCGTAATTGTCTGGCCGGTGGTGTCGAAGATGTTTGAGTTGTTGGCCGTGAGCGATCCGGCCGTGGTGCGAATTTCAGGGCCATTCGTCGCGACGTTTTTGGAAATGACGGACGAGTCGATCGTTACCGTGCCCGGCGTCGTCGAGGAATTCGAACTGAACCAGTGCAATCCGCCACCGGAGCCTGTCGCGTTGGAAGCGGTATTGAAGGCGAGAGTGCTGTTCTGAATTCGCATCGTGTGGCCGAATGCGGTCAGAATGACACCGCCACCGCCGTTGACGGCCGTGGCCGTGTTTCCGGAGATCGTGCTGTTGCGGATGTTGAGAGCAACGGCCGAGACGTTGGTCGTGACCGTCGTGGATGTAGCCGACTGGTCGGCAATCGCGCCGCCCGTGCCGGCCGTGTTTGCGCTCAACGTCGATCGATCAATTGTCAGAAACGCTCCGGTGTTGGAAGGGGCGTAGAACGAAATCGCTCCGCCCGCGCCTGCGCTCGTGTTGCCGGAAAGAGTCGAATCGGTGATCGTCACCTGACCATTGGTGATGAACATCGCTCCTCCGGCCGTATTCGCCGAGTTGCCGGTAAGAGTCGAATTGGACACGTTGAGGATGCCAACGCTTGTATTCTGCCCCTGAATCGCGATCGCACCACCGCGAGTGCCCGAGACGGTATTGCCCTGGAAGATGACGTTATTCACATTGACGATTTCCTCGCCGATCTGAATCGCCGCACCGCGGTCCGTCGCCGCGCCGCCGGTCGATCGACCATTCATCAGTTTCAGATCGTTGAAGTTGGCAACGACTTTGAACGGCCCGTTGACTGTAAATATCCGGCTGGTGCCCCCGCCGCTGATGGCCAGGAGGTCGGCACCCGGGCCGTTGATGGACACCGGATTATTGACAGCGATCGGCGTGGTGACTGTGATCGTCGTCCCGTTCAGCAGGGGATCGAAAGTGATCGTGTCGAGTGCGAGCGTCGTGGCCGCGTCCAGTACGGCTTGCCGAAGTGTGCCCGCACCGGAATCCGCGCCACTCGTAACGACGAAGGTCCGCCCGACGTCGACCGCAAAATTACCGAGCGAACCCGCAGGGACGAAGACCGCACCAACGTCGGCGACCTGGCTCGCTTCGACCGCGACGGAGTACTGGCCAACGTCACTTCCGTCCCACGTGCCACCAGGGGCCGTTACCTGATAGGTAGCTGTCACCGTTGCACCCGACCCAGTAACCGACCGGAGAGTGGCAAGCTGGTTAAAGCCGTTCGGCCCGGTCACGCGAATGTCCGTGTTGCCGAGCGTCGAAGCGTCGATGTTGGCCGTCCCCTGGTACAGGACAGAGAAGGAGTAGTTCGTGCCACCGGTGGAGTAGATGCCGGCGAGTGTCGCCGACGCTGTCGGCGTGCCTGCCGTAATGACCTCAACGGCACCGACGTCTGCATTACCGAACGTCCGGGTGTTGCCCGTCTGATCCTTCCCGGAAGCATCGAACGGGTTGAGTCCCGCGTTAATGACGGGGCTGGTCGGGTTCGGCTTGAAGGACAGGGTCGCCCCGCCGTTGTTGGCGAGCGGCCCAAGGTCCGGGTCCGTGGAGGTGACGTTTCCTGTGCCGGTCAGAATGCCCTGCCCGGTGGAAGCCTTGATGAAGTTGTTGTTGGCAAAATTGGAGCCGGCCACTGCGCCGCCGCCCTGAAAATCCGGAGCGACTGTGTTGGTATTGTTGGCGATGATGTTGCTGTCCATGAACAGCGCGCCGGTGCCGAACGCTATCCGCGCGAGACCGCCGCCGCCGGCTCCCGCAGCGGTACTTGTCGCCGTGTTGCCGACGATGGTGCAATTGGAAAGTCGCTGAATGCCATAAGCGAGATAGAACTGGAGACCTCCACCGGTCAATGCCGTGTTGCCGGTAAATGTGCTGTTACGAATGGTCGTGTTGACGACATTGAGAAATGGCGCAATACACGCGCCACCGCCGGACGCACCAGATGCGCTGAGCGACGTGTTGCTCTGGAACAGGCAGCGGTCAACGAGCAGGTTGGTATTGCTGGTGTAGAGACCGCCACCACGGGTCGCGGCAGTGCTGCCGGAGATCGTGGTGTCGATGATTGTGGTCGATCCGCCGATCGCATTAATTGCTCCGCCGGAACTCGTGTTGGAGCGGTTTCCGGAACCCGCACTGGCGTCGAAACTGGACGACCGGACGACGAGAAGTCCGCCGGTGTTGTAGATGCCGCCCGCTCGACCCTGAGCCGTATTGCCGCTGATCGTGCAGTTCTCAACTGTCAGTGAACCGGCCGGCAGGTTAATCGCACCGCCTGCCAAGGCCGCCGAATTGTTGATAAACTTGGAGTTTGTCACGAGGAGCGTGCCAGGCGCGGCCTGTATGTTGAGTGCGCCGCCTCGGCCGTCGGCTGTGTTGTTCTGGAGCACCATGTCATTCAGAGTGACCGACTCGTCGTTGATGAAGATCGATCCACCACGGTCGGTGGTCAGGGTGCCGGTCTTTCGGCCGTTGATGAGCTTCATCCCGGAAATGTCGACATGAATGGGGCCGGCAGCCGCGTTGTCGATCAAGAAGTGACGAGTTGCGTTCAGAGCGTCGAGCGTAAGGATCCCCGACCCGCTGCCCGTGATCTTCAGGTCATCGGTAATTGTAAGAACGGTTCCGTTGGTCATCGCGATCGAGGTCACGCTCGCGTCGAACGTAATCGTGTCCGGGCCGGGGTTGAGGTTGGCCTGGTCGATGCAGTAGCGCAAGTCGCCCTTGAGCGGGTCCATCGGGTCTGCGGTGTTGGTGTCGGTACTCGCATTGACCACGAATGCCGCCGGGACCGACCGGTCTTCCAGCGCGCGGACGAACAGTTTCGAGCGGAGATTCCGGGAGGCGAGCGAACCACGACGTGTGCGGAGTGACATGAGGTTACCTCGGTTGTGAAAAGCGTGACTCGAAGGCGACCGGGAAAGGGCAAATCACCAAGTGCTTCGCAGTTTAGCAGAGCTCTCCAAACCGTCAACTAGTTTCTTAGGACGAAACAAAAACCAGCCAGAATGGACGAAAGTTGACCAGCGAGCCGACTATCGGTCTTTCGGACCACCCGCCGGTGGACCGTTCAGGAAGAAGAAAATTACAACGAGTACGAGGAGGGCCAGAATGCCCCCCAACACGAACATCATGCGCTCGCCGAACTCCGGCGCAAACATGGAGAGATCACCTTGCCGGGTCAGGCCGGCGTCTGCTCGGCCGGGACGGCTTCCGGTGCGACTTCACCTTCCACGGCCGCTTCCGCGGCTTCCGAAACGGCAGGCTCTTCAGCCAGGGTTTCGTCGCCGGCCGGGGGCGTGGCCGACTCGTCCGCGTCCTTGAACATGCTGTCGAAGGTTGCCTTTGCGTCCGCGCTCTCGCCCGCCATCGTCATACGGGCCTGCTGCCGGGCGGCCTCGCGCTGGGCCTGGAGTTCCTGCTGCTCGCGACGGGCTTCTTCGTCGGCGGCGTCGGCCCATTCCTCGGCACAGGCGATCATTTCCTCGGCGACATCTTCTTCGCAGCCGATCAACTCCTGCAAACCGGGGCCATCGAGGAATGTCAGGTCCGTGTAGCTCAGGAAGCCTTCGACGATGAGTTGCTCCACGGCCTCGTCGGTGATGCCCGGGAGTTGCCGGAACCAGCGTTCCGCGCGATCGATGCCGTCGTTGTACTCGTCGTGGGTCATGATCTCGATGTCCCAGCCCACGAGCTTGGACGCCAGGCGAACGTTCTGCCCGCGCCGGCCGATCGCCAGCGAAAGCTGATCTTCCTGCACCAGCACGATTGCCCGCCCGAGCCGGCCGTAAAGAAACACTTCCTCGATCTGGGCCGGCGACAGCGCGTTCGGGATCATCACCTGCAGCGAGTCGTTCCACCGGATCACGTCGATACGCTCGCCGTTCAGCTCCTCGATCACGTTTTTGATCCGGCTACCTCGGATGCCGACGCACGCGCCGACGCAATCGACCTTCATGTCGATGCTGCTCACGGCGATCTTCGTGCGGTGACCGGCCTCGCGGGCGATGGCCTTGATCTCGATGACCCGGTCCTTGATCTCCGGGATTTCTTCTTCAAACAGACAGCGGACGAAGTCCGGGTGACATCGGCTGAGGACGACCTTCACGCGCTGGCCGGCCCGCCGGACTTCGAGCACCACGGTCTTCACGGTCTCGCCGACCTGGAAGCTCTCTCCCGGAATCTGTTCGCTGCGGGGGAGGATGGCCTCGTGCTTGTCGACGGTCAGGATCGCCGTACCGGCCTCGACCCGCTGAACGGTGCCACGGGCGATTTCGCCGCGCTGCTTGTCAAACTTGTCGTAGACGGTGGTGCATTCCGCTTCACGGATGCGCTGGATCATAAGCTGCTTGGCCGACTGGGCCGCGATCCGGCCGAGCAGACCCGGGTCGATGTTCTCCTCGCCGTGTTTGGCGGTGATGGTGCCGGTCATGCGGTCGATGGAGACTTCGACGGGGATATCGTTTTCTTCGCCGAAGTGGCGCTCGGCCGCGAGTTGAATGGCCTGCTCGATGCCTTCGAAGATGATGTCCTTCGAGATGTTCTTGTCTCGTTGCATCGCGTCGACGATGCGGATCAGTTCGCTCGAATTCATCGCGTCATCCTTCCGGGCCGTCGGGAATGCGTTGTCCGGTGCGTGCGTCGAACCGCGTCCACCGCAGGGCGTGCAGTCGGACTCGCAGCGCTGTGGCATCGCTCGGGTCGGCCCACCGATAAAGTCGGCAGCCGGCGCGGACCAAAAACCACAGCGGCCGGGGCCCGGGGTGCTCGACGCGGGATAACTCCCATTCGCCGAGATCCACCGCACCGACCGGCGCGGGACCAAGCCCGATATCGCGGGGCAGGATGCCCCAGGGGCACGGCAACCCCGGTGCCCCCGCTGCTGGGGCCGCCGGGCCGTCGATGATATTCATCGGGGGCCAGCCGAGGGAGGTGGCCACGCCACGGCTGTTCGGCCTGGCGGACACCTCGGCGGGGGGACCGACCTGAGCAACACTGCCGCCCGTCAGCACGATTACTCGCTGACCGGAGCAGGCATCACCCGGATCGTGGGTCACTTCAAGTATTGTGGGACCCTGCCCGGCCCGGATCAAGTGCAATTGCTCGCGCAAACCCTGCCGCGTCAACGGGTCGAGATGCGCAAACGGTTCATCCCATAGCCACACGGGATGCCCCGAGACGATCGCCCGGCCGAGCGCAACACGCTGCTGCTCGCCCCCGGAAAGGTCGTGGACCGTCCTCGATAACAACTCGCGGATTCCGAGTTTGTCGGCCGCGTCCTCGGCCCGTGAAATCAAACCCGCGTTCGGGCGACGCCAACCGTCGCGGAGTTCGACTCCGATGGTCAGGTTACGCAGCACATTAAGGTGCGGGTAAAGGGCCGGCCGCTGACCGATGAACGATACGTGCCGTTCGTGAGGCTCCGTCTGCGTCACATCCCGTTCACCAATCCGGACGGTTCCCTTGTCGGCGCGTTCAAGCCCGGCGATCAATCGCAGAAGTGTGGTTTTCCCCGCACCGCTCGGGCCGGCCAGTGTCACGTGCTCGCCCAACTCAATGCGGAAGGACACATCGCGCACGCCGCCGCCAGTCGGGAATACTCGGGTCAATCCGGAGAGCTCGATCACGGCGCGTTCCTGTGCGGCGGTCGTTGATCGATTCTACCGCGCCGCCGGGTATCGGCCCGGCGGTTCGACTGCCGCACCGATTTGGTAGGATAGCGCAAATCCCGGAGCCAGATCATGTCTCCTTCCGCCGACCGGAATCTCCTTTTTGGTATCCTCGCGCTCCAACTCGACTTCATTCGCCGGGAGCAGTTGATCGCAGCTATTCGGGTGTGGACCCGAAACAAGGAACAATCGCTCGGGGCCATTCTCGTCGGCCAGGGGACGCTCGCGGCCGACGGCCGTCAATTGCTCGACGCCCTGGTCGCAGAGCATCTCAAGAAGCACAACGGCGATCCGGGCCAGAGTCTGGCCGCGCTGTCGTCTGTCGATCCCGCCGTGCGGGCGGAACTGGCTCAGTTTTCCGACGAGCAGGTCCGGGAGAGTCTCATCCATTTAAAGACTTCCGTCCCTGATCCGACAAAGACGCAGATGGGCGCACCGCCCCCGACTTGGAGCGTGTCCGACTCGACGGCGCGGGAGGCGACGCCGGGCGTCCGATACCGAATCCTCCGGCCCCACGCCAAGGGCGGCCTCGGCGAAGTGTTCGTAGCCGAGGACATCGAGCTGGGCCGGGAGGTCGCCCTCAAGGAGATTCAGGAGCGGTATGCCGACAGTACAGTGAGTCGGACAAGGTTCGTCGTCGAGGCGGAGATCACCGGCGGATTGGAGCATCCCGGCGTTGTCCCGGTCTACGGCCTGGGGTCCTATGCCGACGGCAGGCCGTACTATGCGATGCGCTTCATCCGCGGCGACAACCTGCGCTCGGCCATCCGCCGATTTCACGACCGGACCACGCCTCGCTACGACGACCTCGAGTTCCGCCAACTCCTTCGCCGGTTCGTCGACGTCTGCAACGCCATCGCCTACGCGCACGCGCGGGGCGTGCTGCATCGCGACCTGAAGCCCGGCAATATCATGCTCGGACAGTACGGCGAGACGCTGGTGGTCGATTGGGGGCTGGCGAAGGTCACGGGTAAGGCCGGCGAGAAACTGCCTGCACTCACCGACCCCGAGATCACGCTGCAACCGCGTTCGGGTGGCGAGAGTTCAGCCACCGTGGCCGGTCAGGCGCTCGGCACCCCGTCGTACATGTCGCCGGAACAGGCGGCCGGGCGACTCGATGAACTCGGCCCCGCGACCGACATCTACAGCCTCGGGGCGACGCTCTTCGAGTTGCTCGTCGGCAAAAATCCGTTCGAGGGCACGTCGGTGGCCGACACCTTGGTCCGGGTGCAACGCGGTGAGTTCGGCGCGCCCCGCTCAGCGAGCCCCGGAGTTCCGCCGGCCCTCGAAGCGATCTGCCTCCGTGCGATGTCGCTGAAGCCGGCCGACCGGTATCCGACCGCGCTCGACCTCTCCGCCGACGTGGAGCGATGGCTCGGCGACGAGCCGGTCTCGGCGTACCGCGAGCCCGCGCTGGACGCAGCTCGCCGGTGGGTGCGCAAGCACCGGACCGCGTCGGCGATCGCGGCATTACTTCTGCTCGCATGTACGGCCGGGGGGTTGCTCTTCGGCTGGCAGCAGGACCGCGCCCGGCAAGCGGTTGTGGCGGAGCAGAAGAAGACCGACGAGCAGCGGCGCAAGACGCTCGATGCCGTGAATGCCATGATCGCCCCGGAGTTGGTCGAGCAGTTGGCTCTGCAGGAAAGTCTTACGGGTGAGCAGCGGGCGTTTCTTGGTAACACCCTCGGCTTCTACCGCGAACTGGCAGCCGGCGATGATCCGGCCGGTAAGCGCACCGAGGCCGACGCCACGCTCAACCTCGCGTACCTGCGTCATGTGCTCGGGCAGTTTGCCGAGGCGAAGACTGCGTACGCGGCCGCTGAGCCATTGTTCGCAGCGTTGCCGGATGACCCGGGCGTGGCCCGGCGGCGGGCCAAGTGCCGGGTCATGCTCGGTCAACTGCGGCTCAGTTCGGAGCCGAAGCAGGCCGAATCCGACTTGCAGGCCGGCATCGATCTGTTGGCGAAGCTCCCGGCCAGCGACTCCCTGGCACAGAAGGAACTGGCCGACGCGAGGACCCGGCTCGGGCAACTGCACTACGCGTCGGGGCGAACGGCCGAGGCCAACCAGCAGTTTGCCGACGCGATCGCCGGGCTGACCCGGTTGCGGCAGACCGATGCGAAGAACAGCGCGATCGTCCGACAACTGGCTGATGCGTACAAGAGCTTGGCCACGAATCAGTTCCGCAAGCCGGGCGCGACGCCCGCGGATCAGGCCGAAGCGCGGAAGAACCTGCTCGCGGCGGTATCCTTACTCGAGGAGATCGGGGCCGACCGGGCGGCACCGAGGCACAATCGCCTCGCGCTCGCGCAGTGCCGTAATCAACTCGGGCTCGTCAGCCGGCAGTTGAAGCAGTGGCCCGAGATGGTGGCGGTCTACCGGCAGGCGGCTGAGGGGTTCGACGCCCTGGCACGCGACTATCCGCTGGTGCCGGACTATCGCAATGATCTGCTCTCGGTGTGCCACAACCTCGGCAAGGATTACGACCTGAAGGAACAGCCGCACCTGCCGACGGCCGAGCGGGAGAAATTCCTCGACCGCGCCGTCGGCCTCGGGCGCGGGCTCGTCTCCGAGATCCCGGAAAACCCGGTGTATCAGGAGCAATTGGCGCTGAACCTCGCCGAACTGGCTAAACTGCACGCCGGCGTCGGCAGCGCGGCGCAGGCGAAGGCCGGCCTGGCCGAGGCGATGGCGATCCAGGCCCGGCTCGCGGAGAAGTACCGCGACCAGCCGAAGTACGAGAAGCGATTGGCCGCGTTCCGCCAGTTCGCGGCCGAACTTGATGGAAAGAGGTGAATCGATATCTCCGGTCGCGTCACAACCGCGCCGGTCTGCGCGGATGCTACAGCTTCCGCGCGAATGTGAGTCCGCGGGGTCTGGCTGATTTGTGAGGGCGCCGGCGGCGCGGGAATGATTGACTGCCCGCCACTCTCCGGTGTCACCACAATGTCCCGTTTCCGTCGACCGTTGCGATTGTTGAATCTGGAAGACCGTCTCGCGCCGGCCGTGGTGGCGCAGTTTGCCGCGGGCAACCTCACGCTCACGGGCGACAACACGCCTAACAACGTGTCCATCAACCTGACCCTGCCGAACGCCGTCAACGTGATGGCCAACTCCGTCAACGTCGGGACGTTCAACGTCACAGGGAACCTTACGGTCAATCTGGGGACTGCTTCGGACACTGTGACCGTGGACCTGGGCGGCGGAACGTTGCCAGGCAACCTGTCGATCGGCACCGGCCCGGCCACCTCCGCGAAGAGCGACTTCGTGACCCTCGCCAACGGCGGCGTCGCAGGCAAGCTGGCCGTGACGACGGCCGGCGGGGCGGACCAGGTGTTTGTCGGAGTCGGCGGATCATTCAAGGTCGGCGGCAATGCTGCCATCAACTTGGGAAGCGGAGCCGATAACTTCCTGCTGACTCCCACCTCCAGTATCGTCGGCACCCTCGCGCTGGCCGGCGTCAATGACATGACGCTCAACGGGGCCGTCGGCGGCTTCACCTACTCGGGTGACGGCGGCCCGATCAACCTGACGTTCGGCATGACCTCAATACTGGAGGGGAATCTCACCGTTACCGGCACCGGCGGAAATGACTACCTCTGGTTTTTCGGCAAGCTCACCGGCAGCCTCATCACCAACCTCGGGCAGGGCAATAACACCGTCGTCGTCGGCGGCGAGGTCGGCGGCAGCGTCACCGTCATGACCGGCGCGGGCAACGATATCGCCTGCATCAACGGCTCGGCCAAGGTGCTCGGCAACGCGGCGGTTCTGCTCGGGGCCGGCAACAACTATTTCCAGATCGGCGGAAATGCCGCGGTCTACAGCGAGTTGACTGTTACGGCCGGGGCGGGCGCGGACTCCGTCAACTTCTCCGGCTTCTCGTTCGTCGGAGGTAATGCCAACCTGTACGTCGGCGATGGCGCGAATCAGTACAGCTTCAACGACATGAATCCGGAAGTCGGCGGCTCGTTCCGCCTCACGGCCGGGACGGGTAACGATAATATCGGGCAGTTCAGCACCAAGATCGGCGCGAACGCTTCATTCGCCGTGGGCAACGGCGACAACTCCATCACCTTCTGCGGCAGCATTTACGGCGATGTCGACTGGCGGTCGGGCGGCGGCAGGGACGAGGTCGAGATTCTCGACGCCTACCCCGGCGACTTCCGCCTGGAGATGGGCACGGGCGACGACACGCTGTACGTTGGTCCGGTGGCCGGGATGGACAGCTTGTATGTCCACTTCGACGACAACACCGACACCATTACGATCCCGCCGACTCTGACCGACGTGACGATCAAGTTCGGCTGATCGGCCGGGGTCAGTTGTTGAAGCCCGGGATCGATAACGTCATTCCCTCGGACTTCTTGCCGTCTTTCGATCGCTCGAACAGCCGGCCCTTGAACATCGGCCGCTCGGGGAAGCCCAGGGTCTTTTTCGTCTCGGGCGGCAGGGCGGTCGGCGAGGCGGGGCCGGTCTTGTCCGGCGTGCCCGACGCGACGGCCGTCGGCCACTTGACCGACTCCATGCCCTGCGTCTCCCGGTACGCTTCGTAGCCGAGGCCGGCGAGAATGATGTAGGTGAACGCGGTGGCGGGCAGCGAGGGCGACCAGAACTTCACGGCCGTGCCGGCCGAGCTCTTCAATTGCGGCACGACGCCGTTGATGTCGACGCTGCAGATCTCGTCGAGCACCAGGTGCGACAGGAATCCGAGCATCACGCCGACGGAGAAGAACAACCGGGATTCCAGCGTGGGGTGATCGAGCCCCAGGAAGACCAGCAACCCGGCAATGAGCATCGCGGGCACGCTGTGAAACATGCCGCGGTGAACGGTCACTTTGTTGAAGATCGCGGTCAGCACGTATCGGACGAACAGATAACATCCTGCGACGGCCAGCAACGCCTGCTCCGGCGAGAGCCCGAACGACGCGATCCGGCGGAGGAGGATGATCGGGACGACGGTGGCGGAGAGATGCGTCAGTTCGCGCATCGGCACGCCGGAATCGCTATCGAGGTCCGGCAGCAGGCCGCCGAGCGCGGTCAGAAGTCCTCCCACCGCGGCGACCGGCCAATCGACGTGGAACTGCCACCACGAGAGAGCCGTGAACGCAACCCCCAGCCCGGTGGAAAACGTGAGATGCCCGCGCCAACTCGCCATGGCCCCGCCTCCGTGCGGAGAAGAATTATCGGCGGGATACCAAAGATGCGCAGCCCGGGCTAGTTCAACTCCGCCCCGGCCGAATTGATTTCATTTCATTTCATTTCACACACACCCGTTTCGTTTCACGGGGTGGATCACGGTCTGTCGCGGGTTCTTAAGGTACTGATTGGTAAGCAGTTACGAGGACAACGAGGGTCGGGAGTCGCGAAACGGGAATCGGGAGCACTGCCAATCTGGCAGGGGGGGGCAGAGGTCTGACATGGCCGTTACCGGTTTTTGAATGTCAGGATGATAACGGGTATCGTGTTTTCGGCTTTGCGAGGGCTCGCCGATCTCCGTCACAAGTCCCGAACCACCTCCACCTGGCCGTCGTTGATTGCCGACTCGAGTTGGGCGTGATCTGCCACGGTGCGGTCGGCATATTTGTCGGCGTATTCGACGAAGATGTCGTCGAACTCGTTGTCGTCGCCGATGTAGCCGGCGATCATGTGGGGGTCGCCGGAGCGGGCGTGGGCGAAAGCCAGGGTTTTACCGCACAACTCCGCGAAGACGGCCAGGCGCGACGGGCTCATCTCCTCGGCGCACATCTTTCCCTTGCCGTCCCACAGTTGGCGGAAGTAGAAATCAAACTTGTTGCCGGCCTCGTCCTTCCATTGCGACCAACCGAGGAACATGTCGCTCGTCGCCTGCATGAGCCGCTGGCCCTCGACGACGCGTTGGCCCGGATGGTCGAACTCGCTTTCGGGGAGATACTTCTCGAGCACGGATCGGGTCGCCTGCTTGAATTGGAGGAATAGCGGCGTGCCGTCGCCGGCTTCGAGGAAGACCACGAGGCACCGCGTGCCGACGCTCCCCACGCCGACCACCTTCCGGGCCACGTCGACGACGGAAAACTGGTCCACCAGCACCCGGCGATCGAGGGGCAGGCTTTCCTTGTACGACTCGAACAGTTCCGTGATTTCGCACAAGCTTCGGCTCGCGAGTTCGTCTTCCAGGCGGACGGTCCGCGGCGGGTCGGAGGCGATGAGCCGGCGACCGTCGACGACGGCCGTGAGTTCCTTCAGGGCCCGCATGCTGCACTTGCGAGCGGCCTTGGCGAGCACGCTTTCCTTCCACTTGCGGTGGCTGCTGCCGTGCCGCCCGATTCGCTTCAGGGCGTTGTCTGCCCGGAAGCGGTAATAGAAGAGGTCGAGCGGATTCATCTCGGACGCGGCAAACGTGGACTCCCGATACGCCCGCATGGCTGACCGCGTGGCCGCCCGGCACTTTTTGGGCGAGAAGCCGTTGACGCGGGCCGCGACGGTCACGCTCGCCGCCAGCCGTTTGACATCCCACTCGAACGGGCCGGGGAGGGTTTCGTCGAAGTCGTTGAGGTCGAAGACCGGCTTGCGGTCCGGGCAGTTGAACCAGCGGAAGTTGCCGAGGTGGGCGTCGCCGCACAGTTCGACCCAGAGATCGGTGCTCGGCCCCGCGGCCAGGTCGCCGGCCTGCACAGCAGCCGCCCCGCGCAGGTAGGTAAACGGGCTATAGCTCATCCGCCCGAACCGCAGCGGGATGAGTTCCGGGAGGCGGTGCTGCTCCACGTTCTGATTTTCGAGGATGGTCAGAGCGTCGGCCCGATCCGGTCCGACAGGCGTTTCCGCGTGCGACTCGAGGGGAACGGTCTCGCGCCGCGCCCGGCCGGCCTCGAACCGGTCCTTCGGGTTCGCCCGGAGGTGTGCCAATGGATTGGAATCGGAAGGTGTGGGACGCATGGCGGAGCGAGTTCCTGATGGAGAGTCGTGATTTTACTCAGTGACGGGGGAGGCAATCATGGTGAAACGTGTCGCCAATCGCTTTTTTCTTCTCGCTTCCCGCCGCCCTCCGATTACAACGTATTCAGGCTTTTCCCGGAGGTTGGCATGCGCTCGATTCGCTGTCTGGTGGCTTTGACGCTCGTGGCCGCGATGAGCTGGGGTGCGGTCGGCCGCGATCCGACGCCCGGCTTCACGTCGACGGACCAGTGGCTGATCGAGGAGGCCAAGAGCCGGTCCGAGATCATGACCAACCTGACCTACCTCAGCGACGTGATCGGGCCGCGCCTCACCGGCTCCGACAACCTCAAGCGGGCCAACGACTGGGCGGCGGCGAAGATGAAGGAGTACGGTCTCGAAAACGTCGCGCTCGAGCCGTGGGAGCTTCCCGTCGGCTGGCAGCGCGGCACGGCCACCGCCCGCATCGTGGAGCCGAACACCGGCGTGTCGCTCACCGTGGCGGCCATGGGCTGGACGCCGGGCACCAGCGGCAAGGTCACGGGCAACGTCATCGTGATCGACGCCAAGGACCAGAAAGAGCTGCAGGAGAAGTATGCCGGAAAGCTGAAGGATGCGATCGTGCTTCGCGGCAAGCCGGCCGACGTCGCCCCGATCAACGACACCCGCGACGCCTTCTTCGGGCCGCAGGGCCGGATGGAGGGCAAGGCCGGCGCACCCAAATCCAAGGACAAGGCCGAGCCCAAAGCGGAAGGCAAAGCCGGTGAGAAGGCCGGCCCGGGCGCCGGGCGATTCAACAACCGCGACCGCGGCGAATCGATGCGGAACCGGCGCGAGATGGGCGAGTACCTGCGGAAGGAAGGCGTGGCCGTGCTGCTCAATGATTCGGCGAAGCCGCACGGGCTGATGAACATGACCGGAAGCTGGGGCGGCCCGGACCGCGTGAGCGGCCCTCAACCGTTGCCGACGCTGTTCGTAGCCCACGAGCAATATGCCATGCTGTACCGCCTGGCGACCCGCCCCGATCCGGCGGTCACGAAGATGGAAGTGGAAATCACCAACACGATGATCCCGGGCCCGCTACCCGTCTACAACAACGTCGGCGAGATTCGCGGGAGTGAGAAGCCCGACGAGTTCGTGATCGTCGGGGCACACATCGACAGTTGGGACCTGGGCCAGGGCACCACCGACAACGGCACCGGTACAAGCGTGGTCCTCGAGGCGGCCCGCCTGCTCGCCAAGTCGCCGACCAAGCCGAAGCGGACGATCCGGTTCGTGCTGTTCTCCGGCGAGGAGCAGGGCCTACACGGCTCGAAGGCGTATGTGCAACGCCACGAGGCCGACCTGGCGAAAACCAGTGCGGCCGTCGTCCACGACACCGGCACGGGCAGGATCGTCGGCCTGTCGCTCATGGGTCGCGACGCGCTTGTGCCGGTGATGAACTCCGAGTTGGCGTGCCTCAAGGAGTTGGGCGTCACCGAAATCAACGCCCGGACGATGGGCGGCAGCGATCACCAGAGTTTCGAGGCCAAGGGCGTCCCCGGCTTCATGTTCCGGCAGGACCCGGCCGAATACCGGCTCACGCACCACTCGCAATCCGACACGCTCGACAAAGCCCGCGAACCGGACCTGGTGCAGGGCGCACAGGTCATGTCGATCCTCGCGCTACGGTTGGCCAACCGCGAAGAGATGCTGCCCCGCGAGAAAAAGGTGGACGAAGGTGAGGGCAAGGACAAGGCGGCGGAGAAGAAGGGGAACTAACTTCCCCGTAGCGGCATTCGCCAGAATGCCGATGGAGCGAGCGCTGGCTGGAACCCGCAGGCCATATTCTGGCGAATACGGCTACGAGAGGGGCCGTAGCGGCATTCGCCAGAATGCCGACGGAGCGAGCGCAGGCTGGAACCGGTAGTCCAAGAGGTGCCGTAGCGGCATTCGCCAGAATGCCGACGGAGCGAGCGCAGGCTGGAACCCTAAGTCCGTATTCTGGCGAATACGGCTACGGGATGCGCGAATAGGCGTTATGCGATGTGCGAAGTCGCCAGCCACGCCGCGATCTGCTCCTCGGCCCACCACGTTGTCCAGCCGACGAAGCCGGTGTGGCCGCCGCGCTCCGTAATGCGGACATCCAGGCGGCCCCGCAGCGATTCGATCGGTCGCCAGTCGACGAACGGGTCGTCGCGGGCCGTCAGGATCAGGGTCGGCACGGGCGAGTGGCCGGCCAACTCGTGCGACGAGTTCATGGCGTAGTAATGGTCCGCGTCGTGGTAGCCGTTGCGCGGGGCGGTGTAGGCGTCGTCGAACCCCTTGAGCGACATCCGGGCGTCGACGGCCGGCAACGGCTCGCCCCAGTGTCGGGCCGACCGGCACACGTCGCGGACCAGTTCGGCGACGAAGTGCTTCTCGTAGAGCCGATTCCGCTTGTGGGCGATCAGGGCGGTGCAGGCGGCGAGATCGACCGGCGGGTTGAGCACCGCGACGGCCGCGAGGCCGGGCACGGGTTGCGTGGCTGACTCCCCGGCCAGCTTGAGCGCGACGTTTCCGCCGAGCGACGTGCCCACGAGCCAGATCGGTGAGCCGGGCGCGATCTCATGGACTCGGGTCAATGCAACACGCAGGTCTGCCGAGCAGCCGGCCGTGTACAGCTTCCGGCACAGGGCGAAGCTCGCGCCCGCGCCGCGGAGGTCGACGCGGAAGGTACGCGCCCCGCGCCGGGCGACGCGGTCGGCGAGCATGACGACACCGGCCGAGCGGTGACTGCCGGTCAGCCCGTGGACGACGACGGTGACGGGGTCGCCGGGCTTCCAGGTCGAAGGGGTGTTGTCGTGGAGTGCGAGCGTGTCGCCGTCGGGCAGCGGGGCTAACCAGCGGCGCGTCCGACCCGGCAGTCGGCCGCGCTTCAGCCAGAGCCCGAGCAGAGTCTGAACGTGGGCGTTGCCGAGAAGTGGCGCGGCTCGGAAATCGGCGGTCATGCCCGGACGAACTTGCCGTCGAGCCCGCGGTCGGCCGCGCTCGTCATGGGGCAGAGCTGCCGTACACTGTCGATGAGTTGCTTGAGGACGAACGGCTTGATGATGTAATCGTCGGCCCCGAGCGCCTGGGCGTAAGCCCGCTGGAGCGGGGCGTCGATGCCCGACATCATGATGATCCGCGGGTGGTAATCGGGCTCATTGCGGAGCCGGTCGATGACGCGGAAGCCGCTCATGCCGGGCATCAGCATGTCGGTGAGGACGAGGTCGGGGCGGTGCCGCTCGGCCAACTCGACGCCGGTGACGCCGTCGCTGGCGGACAGTACGCGATAGCCCTGGCTGCGCAAGCAGGTTTCAATGAGGGCGCGGGTGTCGGCCGCGTCGTCGAGCACGAGAATGGTCGGCGCCTCGGCCAAGCCGCTACCTCGGTGTCGCCCGCGCGGTGGGGGAAGAACGCGGAAAACGGACGGTAATCCTGCCCACAATCCTACGCTGGGCGCGAAGCGGAAACAAGCACACGCCATGACCCCGCACTATCGAATGCCGGCCGAGTGGGCCCCCCACGCCGGGACGCTGCTTGCCTGGCCGCACCAGACCGAAGACTGGCCGGGTAAGTTCGCCCCGATCCCGTGGGTGTACGCGGAGATCGTCCGACTGCTGGTGCCCAGTGAGCCCGTGCTGCTGCTCGTGCCGCCCGGCGCGGAGAAGCGGGTGCAGGGAATCCTGCGGAAAGTGGGCACGGATCTGAAGCGGGTCACGCTCGTACCCGCCCCGACTGATCGCGTGTGGATGCGGGACTCGGGGCCGATCGGCGTCCTCGGCCCCGACGGCCCGACGCTGCTCGACTGGCAGTTCAACGCCTGGGCCAAGTACGACAACTGGCAGGCCGACGACCGCGTGCCGGAAATCGTGGCGACGGTGAACGGTCAGCCGCGCGTGCAACCCGAGCACAACGGCCGGCGGGTCGTCCTCGAGGGCGGCTCGATCGACGTGAATGGTGCGGGAATCCTGCTGACCACCGAGGAATGCCTGCTCTCGGACGTGCAGTGCCGGAACCCAGCGATGTCCCGCGGCGACTACGAGGCGGTGTTTCGCAAGTACCTGGGCATCGAGCGGACGATCTGGCTCCACAAGGGGATCGTCGGCGACGACACCCACGGCCACGTCGACGATCTGGCGCGATTCGTCAACGAATCGACGGTGCTGCTCGCCGCGGAGGCTGACGGGGCTGACGAGAACTACGAATTGCTGCGGGAGAATCGGGAACGGCTGATGGCGGAGCCGGGGATCACAGTGGTCGATCTGCCAATGCCGGCCCCCGTGGTGTTCCGCAAGCAGCGGCTCCCGGCCAGCTACGCCAACTTCTACATCGGCAACGAGGTGGTGCTGGTGCCGACCTTCAACGACCCGAACGACCGCCACGCCCTGGGCATCATCGCGGACGTCTTCCCCGGCCGGCGCGTGGTCGGCATCCACTCGGTGGACCTGGTCTGGGGCCTGGGCACACTGCACTGCCTGTCGCAGCAACTGGTGGCGGCGCAGGGGCGGTAAGCAGTTGGTTGTGACGGTGCCGGGTGTAGCGTCAGGTGGACGAGGAATCCGCCGGTGGGGCGTCAGCGTTCCTTGATTCGGTGGGCGATGAGAACCGTTAGCCCATGGGTACGGGCTTGCTAGCTGACCACAGGCGCGTCCATCGGGCCAGCAACGTGGTAAATGCCGAGACGATCAATCCGATGACCGCGCTGACTGCAATCTGTTCGCCCGACGAGAGGCGAAACTTGATCTCGGGGCCGTTGCCACGGTCGTAGTAGGCGGTCCAGTCTCCTGTCAACCAGACGACCAGCAAGATCGCCAGCCAAAGACCCAGAAAAAGCCAGAGGTAAGGTAGCGATTTGGGCGAGGCCGGACCGGTGATGCTCGCGGCTACTCGCCTCAGCAGATCATCCCGCGAACCGTCCTCGATGTGAAGCGAAATGCCTGCGAAAACGTCCGAGTGCAATACTACTGTGGCACCGTCGACCTCAAAGTCCCAATACCGCTGATCGATACCGTCGAGTCGTTGGAGACATTTGCCCTTGCAAACAGTTTCAATTCGCTTGGCCAAGGTGAGGAAGCAGTCCTCCCCATCACCCATTTGGATGCACAAGCGACCTGCGGCATCCTTTGTTTCGGTCACGTCTTCTTCACCGAATGGTCGTTTCTCCGATTTCCGATTCCGATGGTACCGGTCAGTCACGGCCAAGTCAAACGAGTGACAACTGAATCGCCCGCCCGGGTTCCGGTCGAGTGTCTGCTGCCAGTCGCAGTCATCGCCTATCGCAACCCTCGCGCCGGCCGACAACCTACTTCGCTCGCGGTGCGTCATCGTCGCTTGTTTCGGCGGGCAGGGAGGGCGGTTTAGCATGTTCGCTATTGATGGGCCGATCAGTGTGCCCCTCGACCAGCCGCCCTCCGCCGCCGACACCGACGTAGCGGGATCCGGGCAGGCAGAACCACCACTCATCCAAGGCGATCCACTTGGAATCGGCATCCACCGGAGGCAGCACGTCCAGCCGCGCGCCGTCG
>JAIBBI010000190.1 GCA_019694755.1 Gemmataceae bacterium | reverse complement strand
GATGTGTTTCTTTACGACCGCCTGACGGGCACCAATACGCTGGTCAGTCATTCCGCGACAAACCCCGTGCAGGGCAGCAACAGGAACGCCCAGGCGTCAGTGGTCAGCGGCGACGGCCGAATTGTGTTCTACTGGAGCTACGCGACCGATCTGGTCCCCGGGTACATTCCGTACCGGTTCGTTTCAGAATCGGATACGGTCGGCGTGAGTTTCGGCGACGGGTACCTGTTTGATCGACTGACGGGCAAGAGTACGCTCGTAACCCATGCGGCAGACAACCCGTTGCGGGCCGGGAACCTGGGTATTAATGGCCTGGCAATCAACGGCAACGGCGCCGTGGCCATGTACGTTTCCCGCACGGGTTACTTGGTGGCGGACGACGCGAACACGTTTGCCGACGGATTCGCGTACATCACCCCGCCGCCCACGATTATTTCGATGAAGGTGGCGGACGGGTCCGGGCAGCGGTCGGTGGTGCGATCGTTGACCGTGTCGTTCGATCAGCCGGTGATGTTTGCCGGGGATCCGGCCGGGGCGTTTGTGGTCAGGCGCGGGAGCGAGACGGTTGCGTTGTCGGCAGCCGTGACGACCGGTACGGGGACGACTGTGACGCTGACATTCAGCGGGCCGGGAACGCAGTTCGGGTCGCTCGTCGATGGGCGGTACACGCTGACGGTGTTGAGCAGTCAGGTGTTGGGCATCGAGGCACTCGACGGGGATGCCGACGGCCTGGCCGGCGGGGACTATGTCGCCAACTTCCATCGCCTCTTCGGCGACGCGAACGGCGACGCCCGGGTGGACGCGGTCGACTTCCTCGCCTTCCGGCTGGGCCTGGGCCTGAACAACCCCGCATTTGACTTCGACGGCGACGGGATCGTAGGACCCAGTGACTTCCTGCAGTTCCGATTGCGGTTCCTGCAGTCTGTTTAAGTCACACGCGATCGGCGACGGCAGGGGGACCCGTGCCTGACGCGGCGAGTTGCTCGACGGGGTTTTTCTAAGGGGCCACTCATCGTGGAACAGGATGGTCTCCGCCCCCATCGAAAGGCCACCCCTTGTCCTTTTTGGCTGCGTTACTGTCTGTTTCCTCGCAGAGACGGTAGACGGCAGGATCGAGGTCGGTGCAGCCGCACGTTTTGGCTGAGTCGAACGCCAGAACTTCAGACAGGCGAAACAAACGGTCGGCCAGCGGCGTGGAGGTGTCAGAATCCATCCCGCCCCACATGGGCGCCGGCGGCTTGATGCGGAGTTTCGTGAGACGTACCGTGGACACGGTGGAGGAAGGAATCTTCTCATTTTTGCGAGGCTCGGATCATGGCCACGATACCGGCTCGGATTATCTCCGGAAGTTCATGCCAACTTTCAATCAGGTGCACCAAATCGGGGTCCGTCGGGGTCACTGCGCCGCTTTTTGCGTCACCCGATCCCGGTTTTTGAGGTTTTCGCTTAGGATTCTCGGGGGGTTCGAGTCCTGAGCGGGGCAGTTCACTTTTTTCGCGTTGCTGGACGTATTAGCTGATTTCCTTTTCTACCTCTCGGTCACTGCCGCGCCTCCCCGCGCTCCTTGCCATCCGTGGCCTGCCTTTGTGGTTTAATGCAGGGCGGGTGGTGGCCGGGGAGGATGGTGAGTGGGGTCGCTCTCTTTCGCGTCGAAGTCGGGGCACGCTGCTATCAGCGCACTGCTGGCGTTCGGGATGGTCGTCGGGTGCCAGTCGCAGACGGGCGGGCCGGTCGCGCGGCAGCCGAATGTCGAGATCGATATTCAGAAGCTCGACCTGCCGGGCCTGCACAACCTGTTTCGCGTGTCCGATCGGATCTTCAGTGGCAGCTCGCCCGAGGGCGAGACCGGGTTCGATTCCCTGCGGCAGTTGGGCGTTCGGACGATCGTTTCCGTCGATGGCGCGAGGCCGGACGTGGAGCTGGCGACCCGGCTCGGCATGGAGTACGTCCACCTGCCGATCGGCTACGACGGCATCTCCCGCAGCCGCGTCCTCGAGTTGGCCAAGCTGGCTGCGGCCCGGCCGGGTCCGTTCTACGTCCATTGCCATCACGGGTTGCACCGCGGGCCGGTCGCGGTCGCGGTGATGCGTCTGTGTGACGACCGCGCCTGGACCGTCACCACGGCCGAGCTCTGGCTCCAGAAGGCGGGCACAAGCCCGCAGTATCCCGGGCTGATTCACACGCCCCGCACCCTCCGCCGGCCCGCGCCCGAAGAATTGGCCGCGGTTCCGGACAACTTCCCTGCCACCTCCATGGACAATGATCTGGCGGCAGTCATGGTGGAAGTCGATGCCATCTGGGATCGGCTGAAGCTGGTGAAGTCGGCCGGTTGGGCCGCGCCACCGTCCCGGCCGGACATCGATCCGCCGCACGAGGCGTTGCAACTCGTCGAGCAATATCGAGAGGCGGCCCGGCTCCCGTCTGCCGGGAAACACGGCCCTACCATGACCCGGCTGCTCGCCGACGCCGAGTCGGCGACGCGCCAACTAGAGGCTGAATTGCGGGGCAAACCCGTCGTCGCCGAGAAAGCAGCCGCGGCTTTCACCCGGGCCGCGGCCCAATGTGCGACCTGCCACAATCAATTCCGGGATCGACCGAAGGCCCGGTAACATCGGGGACACGACCATGAGCCGTCGACGCCGCGGGTTCACGCTGATCGAGCTGCTGGTGGTTATCGCGATCATCGCGATACTCATCGGCCTGCTGCTCCCGGCCGTGCAGAAGGTGCGCGACGCCGCAGCACGGACCCGGTGTGCGAATCACCTCAAGCAGATCGGCCTGGCCGTCCACGGCTACCACGACACGAACAACGGCGTGCCGCCGCAAGCGACCTACACTATTGGCAGCGCGTTCTCCGGATACTCGATTCACGCCCGCATCCTGCCTTACATCGAGCAGGGCAGCCTGGCCGGCCGGGTGGACTTCGCCCTCGGATATGCCGCCCAACCGGACGTCTGCAAGACGCCGATTCCCCTCTACCGCTGCCCGGCCGACCCCCGCGATGGCACCCGCATCGACGGCGGTGTCGAGTTCTCCCCGACGAACTACGGCTTCAACATCGGTACTTGGCTCGGGCTGGACCAGCAGACCGGCACCGGCGGCGACGGAGCCTTCGGGTACAACCTCCGGCACCGGTTCGATTCCATTACCGACGGGCTCAGCAACACGGTGGGCGCGGCCGACGTGAAGTCGTTTACGCCTGCACTCCTCGACGGCAACAACCCTGCCGCCCCGCAAACGCCGCCGCCGAACACGCCGACCGAGGTGGTGGCCTACGGCGGCACGTTCGACCCCGACTACTGCCACACCCAATGGGTCACGGGGCGGACGCTGCAAAGCGGGATGACCACTACATTCCCGCCCAACACGCGGGTGTTGTACACCACCGGCGGCCAGACTTACGACGTGGACTTCACCTCGGCCCGGGTCGGCCCCGGCTCGCCTCCGCAGACGTACCGCGTCGTGACGGCCCGCAGCTATCACACGGGCGGGGTCAACGTGATGTTCATGGACGGCTCGGTGCAGTTCGTGACTAACTCGATCACGCAAGCCACTTGGCGAGCGCTCGGTACACGCGCCGGGTCCGAAGTCGTCGGCTCGTGGTAAGCGCGGGCGCCGGCTACGACACCGGCGGGCTGCCCCGCCGCTCGAACTCCGCGACCGCGTCGGAGAGTCGCGGGAAATAGCGCCCCTCGGCGAATGCGTGGTCAAGGCCGAGCCGGAGTGCCGCCCGGCGGAGCGGCCGATTCGCCTTGGCGATCGCGATGCTGATGCCGCGCTCGCGGAGTTGTCGGCCGTAATTCTGAAGTTCCTCGGCCGCCGTCACGTCGATATCGGTAATGGCGCGGGCGTCGAGAATGACGTGCCGGACCGGCGTCGGCTCGCCTGCGATGATCTGGCCAAGCCGCGCGATGAAGTAGCGGGCGTTCGCGAACACCAAGGGGCCAAGGAAGCGGTACACCACCAGACCGGGAATACTCTGTACCGCAGGATCGTCGGAGCGGTCGACGAGGGCCGATTGGCCGGGGGCGCGGCCGAGCACGGAGTCCGGCGGATGGCTGATGTGGCGGATGAGCCGCAACAGCGACAGCACAACGCCGACCAGAATCCCCGGCAACACGCCGAACGCCACCACCCCGATCGAGGTGAACAGTGCGAGCCGAGCGCTGGCGCGGTGCTTGCCGCGGAGCCGCCGGTACTCCGTGACGTCGATCAGCGTGATCGCGGTGTACACGAGGATCGATGCGATGGCGACCGTCGGCAGCGTGGCAATCCACGGAGCTAGCAGCACGACGAATGCGACGAGCAGGCCTGACGCGAAGACACTCACCAACGGCGTCCTGCCGCCGGTGGTCACGCTGAGTAGCGTCCGCGACTGGCTCGCGCCGACGGAAAAGCTGCGGAACAGCCCGGCCGCCAGGTTCGCAAGGCTGAGCGCGACCAGTTCGCGATTCGGGTCGATTTCGTACCCCTTTCGGCTCGCGACCGCCCGACCCAGCAGGACGCCTTCGGGGAAGACGAGCATGGCCAACCCGAGCGCTGCCACCACCAGCCGCCCGATCTCGGTCAGCGACAACTCCGGGGGAACGGGCGACGGCAGGCGCGTGTCCACCGTGCCGATCACCTGCATGCCCCAGGCCGTGAAGTCGATGCACCGCCCGGCGATCATTGCGATCGCGAAGACGATGATGCTCCCGGGCACTTTCGGCAGCCCCCGCCGCAGGCCCGCCAGCGCGGCCACGCCTGCCAGGCCCAGCGCGAGCGTCAGCGCGTGGGCGCTGCCCAGCGAGCCGAGCCATTCGAGCAGCTTCATCAGCGAATTTTCCTGATGCAGCTTGATCCCACTGAGCTTGCCGAGCTGGCTCACCAGAATCACGACGGCCGCTCCGTTCATGAACCCGAGCATGACGGGCGCGGAAAGAAAGTCGGCGGCGGCCCCGAGCCGGAGCCAGGCGGCCGCCATCAGTATCACGGCTGCCAGGAGCGCGAGCCATGTCGCCAGCGCGACCGTCCGCCCGGGGTCGCCCTCGGCCATCGGGCCGACCGTCGCGCCGACAAGGATGGCGATGGCCGCGTCCGGCCCCGCGACCACATGCCGTGACGACGCGAACAACGCGTATGCGATCATGCCGCCGAGCGCGGCATAGAGGCCCGAGACAGGAGAGCAGTGGGCGAGGTCCGCGTACGAAATCGCCGATGGGATTACGACGAGAGCGACAACCAACCCGGCCGAGATGTCACCCGTGAGGGCCGCAACGTTGTAGCCCTTCAGCGATTGCCAAGCAGGAAACAGCCGGCCCAAGCGGGTCAGGAATTCCGGCTCGTGAGCATCGGAAACAGGCGATACATCAGCGTCCACGCTGGCACCCCAGGCGGGAATCAGAGTCCGAGCCAGACTGACGGATCGCAGTCAGGAACCGCTCATCCGCGATGGAATGTTCACGATGGCGGGCCTCTTGGATCAGGATTCCCGCACCTCCTGTTCAGAACACCAGCGGCGACGCTTCCGGAATGACCAGCAGCGGGCATGGCGATTTCTGGAGGACGCGCTCGCTATTGCTGCCGCGGAGCGCGTCGAGAAAACCGTCCCGGCCGTTCGTCGCCATTACGATCGCGTCTGCCCGTGTCGCCTTGGCGGCCAGGATGATCTCGTCGATGACGCTGCCCGTCGTCTTCTGAATGTCCCACGTCCAGCCCGGCACGTCCGGGCATTCGAACACCGGCATGGCATCCTCGCCGACGTGAAGCACCGTAAACCGCCCCTCGGGCCGCTGCAGCGACCGGGCCATGCGGGCGGCCGCACTCACCGCGGTCTGTGCCCGCGGTTCTGCCGCCACCGGCACCAGAATGTTGTTCAGCGAGACCGACCCGTCGTCGATATTCACGAATCCCGGACACCCGTCCGGAATGAACAGAGTCATCTCGCCCGACATTCTCGCGACCGGCTCGGACACCGACCGCCGGATCCACCCCATCAGCCCGGCACGCTGGTGATGGGCCAGCACCACCAAGTCGGTCGGGTGCGTTTCCAAAAAATCCAGCACCATCTTCGCCGGGTCCGACTGCACGGCGACCACCTTCCGGACATTGATCCCCAGGTCGGGCACCGCGCTCCGCGGGCTGTTCGGCGGCAGGATCTTCCACCGCTCCAGCGTCTCGCGCACGCCGGGGAACGCGCTCCAGTCCGAATCCGAATGAGTCGGCGCGACGTGCAGCATGGCCAGGCTGGCCTTCGCCACCAGCGCGGCCTTCAGCGCGTGCCCGAACGCCACCCGGCTGGCTTCGGAGAAGTCCGACGGATGGAGGATGCTGCCAAGAATGGGCCTGATCGGGCTGGCGGATGCCGTCATCGTGCGGACCATTAGGATTGGTTGATGGCTTTTGTTCCGGTCATCTTACGAAGTCCGCGCGGGAGCCCCGGGCCCGGCCGGCCAGCAATCCCGCATCCCCACACCCAGCCGGCCGAGAGTATCCAGAGCAGTCGCGACCGGCATCTCGAGCAGTTGCACCCGGTCGGCATCAACGATGTGCATCGTGCCGACGAGCGCACGCGGCACGCCGGGGAAGAATACGACGTGCCGGCCGTCCTTCAGCGTGTCCATCAGGAAGCCCAATTGACACGTCGCCTCCAGCCGCACGACTACAGTCTTCACCGGGTTCTTTCCCTCGATGCCGACAAAGCTGGTGCCGACATCCTTCATCAGGGCGTATCCGGGGATCATCAGTGCGAGCCGTTCGGCACGGTCGCCCAATCCGCGGAGCATGGCCGTCTCCGCGAGTAACCCCGCCAGAAAGCACAGCCCGATCAACACGCCGACGGCCAGCATCAACGTCGTGGAGACGCCGCCCACCGACGTGTTGGGCAGCCACTCGAACACCGGGACAATGGCTTTGACGGCGATCCCGCCGGCCCAGCCGACCATGCCGACGAGCGCGAACAGGGGCAGCAAGACGACCAGCCCGCCCAGAATCGTCGACTTGAAGAAATGAAATATGCCTTTCATGCCGGCCCCCGTCTGTCGCGAATGGTCCACCGGCATTCCTATGCGGAATCCGGCTGCCCGCTCAGACGGACGTTCAACCTTCCGGCGTCTTCACCCGGAACTCCTTCCGCGCGAACCAGACCGCGGCCAACAGAATCATCACCCCGCCGAACACCAGCAACCGCTGCACGCAGTCCCCGGCCGACGGGACGATTGCCAGGTCGATCCGCCAGTCGCGCTGAAACCGCGTCACGACTTCGCCCGGCAGGTCCAGCCACCGCAACAACAGGATGCGCACGTAGTAGACGACCGTCGCCGACCGGGCGATGAAGTCGATATTCGCCAGCACGCATTCGATGGCCACGATGTACACGACGCCGGTGATCAGCGACCGGCGGACCACC
>JAIBBI010000189.1 GCA_019694755.1 Gemmataceae bacterium | reverse complement strand
CAGGGAAATGTGATCTGACCAGGCGGCTCGCTCCTCGGCGAGCCGCTTGTGTTTTTGGACGGGAATGTTGGTGTTGGTGGTGGCGGGCGGATTTCGGCAGGAGCTGCGCCCGTTTTTGGTGTTTGGGTGGGTATGAAAGCGGACAGTACCGGGACAGCCTGTGGAAGGTCGAACCAATTCGCGGTTTTCTTGACCTTGGCTTGACTGGACGGGGCTGCCCGCTAGGATCTCTTCCCGCTCACGGCAGACCGCCGTGGGCAGCCCCCGAAAGGTGGAATGGCGAAGATTCGTCAGAATCCTTGGCGGCAGGGTTCCTTGGCAACCGGATACGGATGGATATCTTCGTCGGAAGGCGAGGGCTGGCCTATGGCTGGTTCGAGCGTTCTGGCGAAGATCTGCGTGTGATTGAATTGCCGAGGCGAAATCGAGCACCAAAAAGATGGTGTTACTCAAATGACGAACCGACCCTTCCCAGAGGGCGGTCGTCGGCTCTGTTGGTCGGGAAAGCAAGCCCGCCGGCGAGGCCCGTGCACAGGAAGCTGTGTACGAAGCCGCGACGTCGGGTTGGCGTGATCGAGCCAACAAGGGCGCACGGTGGATGTCTTGGCGTCCAGAGGCGATGAAAGACGTGGGAACCTGCGATAAGCCACAGGGAGCCGGTAACCAGGCTGCGATCTGTGGATCTCTGAATGGGGCAACCCACCCGCAAGGGTACCTTACTCTGAATGCATAGGGGTAAGGAGCGAACGTAGGGAACTGAAACATCTAAGTACCTACAGGAAAGGAAAGCAACGCGACTCCGTTAGTAGCGGCGAGCGAACGCGGATGAAGGGGTTCGTTGGAGTGAAGCGGTTGGAATGCCGCGCTACAGAAGGTGAAAGCCCTGTAACCCAATACCCCGGATGCCCTCGAGTAGGTTCGGGCTCGTGGAACCCGGACTGAAGATGGGGAGTCCACTCTCCAAGGCTGAGCACTCCTGGACGACCGATAGTGAACCAGTAAGGCGACTGAATGATGAAAAGCACCCCGACAAGGGGGATGAAAGAGCACCTGAAACCGTGCGCTTACAAGCGGTCGGAGCCTCCTCGCAAGAGGGGTGACGGCGTGCCTTTTGCATAATGAGCCCGCGAGTTAGTCTGTACGGCGAGCCTAAGGCCTAACGGGCCGGAGGCGGAGCGAAAGCGAGTCTTAAAAGGGCGTCAAGTCGTACGGGCTAGACACGAAACCTTGTGATCTACCGTTGGTCAGACTGAAGGGCGGGTAACTCCGCCTGGAGGGTCGAACGCGTGAACGTTGAAAAGTTCTGCGATGAACTGACGGGAGGACTAAAAGTGTAATCAAACTGGGAGATAGCTTGTTCTCCCCGAAATACCTTTAGGGGTAGCCTCAAGAATCAACCGGTGGAGGTAGAGCGACTGGATCGGGACGAGGGGCCACAAGCTCACTCGCCCGAACCAAACTCCGAATGCCACCGGGGTAGTCTTGGGAGAAAGACGGCGAGTGACAATATCCGTCGTCAAAAGGAGAAAAATCCAGACCGCCGGCTAAGGTCCCGAATACACGCTCAGTTCGAAAGGAAGTCAGATTGCTGAGACATCCAGGATGTTGGCTTAGAAGCAGCCATCATTTAAAGAGTGCGTAACAGCTCACTGGACGAGGAGTCTGGCGCCGATAATGATCGGGAATAAGCGTGTAGCCGAAGCCGCGGACGCGAAAGCGTGGTAGGGGAGCGTTGCTCGTGCGGAGAAGCGGTCCGGGAACGGGTCGTGGAGCGCGCGCAAGCGAGGATGCGGGCTTGAGTAACGATAAAGCCGGTGAAAATCCGGCTCGCCGTAAGCCCAAGGTTTCCTGGGGAAGGGAAATCCGCCCAGGGTTAGCCGGTACCTAAGACGAGGCCGAAAGGCGTAGTCGATGGAAATGCGGTTAATATTCCGCAGCCAGCACGGAGGACGAATCGTGGATCTCCACCGGACTGCCAGATGTCCAGGCCAATAGGCCGTGGTGGGTTGAAGCGGTTTCTCGAAAAGTCCGTGCATCAGGCCGTACCAAAACCGACACAGGTGGGCGAGGCGAATAGCCTCAGGCGCTCGAGAGAACGGTCGTGAAGGAACTAGGCAAGTTAACCCCGTACGTTCGCAAGAAGGGGGCCCGTCTCCGCAAGGAGCGGGCGCAGAGAAAAGGCTCTGGGAACTGTTTATCAAAAACACAGCTCTGTGCTAAGACGCAAGTCGATGTATACAGAGTGACGCTTGCCCGATACCGGAATGTCAAGAGAGCGAGTTAGCGCAAGCGAAGCCCGCGATCTAAGCACCGGTGAATGGCGGCCGTAACTATGACGGTCCTAAGGTAGCGAAGTTCCTTGTCGGGTAAGTTCCGACGCGCATGAATAGCGTAATCACTGGAGCACTGTCTCCACGACCGACTCGGTGAAATAGAAGTGGCGGTGAAGATGCCGCCTCCCCGCAGCAAGACGGAAAGACCCCGTGGACCTTCACTGTAGGTTCTCATTGGTCACGAGCATACTCTGCGTAGCATAGGTGGGAGGCTTTGATGCCCGGGTTCCGGCCCGGGAGTAGCCAACAAGTGAAATACCACCCTGAGCACGTTTGTGGCCTAACCTCGATTCCCGTGAACCCGGGCGAGGAACAGTGGGAGCTGGGCAGTTTGACTGGGGCGGTCTCCTCCCAAAGTGTAACGGAGGAGTACAAAGGTCGGCTCAGTACGGATGGAAACCGTACCAAGAGTGCAAGGGCATAAGCCGGCTTTACTGCAAGTCCGACGGGACGAGCAGTCGCGAAAGCGGGTCCTAGTGATCCTGCGATCCCGTGTGGAAGGGTCGTAGCTCAACGGATAAAAGGTACCCCGGGGATAACAGGCTGATCGCGCCCGAGCGTCCATAGCGGCGGCGCGGTTTGGCACCTCGATGTCGGCCCATCACATCCTGGGGCTGAAGGCGGTCCCAAGGGTTCGGCTGTTCGCCGATTAAAGTGGTACGCGAGCTGGGTTCAGACCGGCGTGAGCCAGGTCGGTCCCTATCTGTTGTGGGCGTTGCAAGCTTGAGAGGAGTCAACTTTAGTACGAGAGGATTGGGTTGGACGCACCCCTGGTGATCCAGTTGCATCGCTAGATGCACCGCTGGGTAGCTACGTGCGGCAGGGATAACTGCTGAAAGCATCTAAGCAGGAAGCCCCCCTCAAGACAAGGCTTGCTGGTCGCAAGACGAAAGACCCCTGGTAGACCACCAGGTTGATAGGCCACGCGTGCACGGGCTGAGAGGCCCTCAGCGGAGTGGTCCTAACGGTCAAAGGCCGGTCACGCCAACCGGACGCCGCGGTTATCCTGCTTCACAGCAGGTGGCCCGGTGCCCCGGCGGCGTGTGACCCGCCAGCAGAGTCAGAGTTCACCATCCGGACGGCTCGATCCGTCTCGGCTTCATCACACGCATCCATCCATTTCCGGTTACTCGATCGGCCCCGGGCCAACGCCCGAGGCCGGTTTTCTCGGTGACCATAAGTGCTGGGCAACACCTGTTCCCATCCCGAACACAGTAGTTAAGCCAGCGCTGCCGATGATACTGCTCAGCGGGAAAGTAGGTCGTCGCCGGGTATTGGGCTCGCTTCAGGTAAACCTGGGCGAGCCCTTTTCATTTTTACTCCGCCCACTCCCCGACCCGGTCTTGCCCTTCTCGCCCGTCGTCGGGGGCTGAGCCCTCCAACAATCCGCAGCGCCCGACGCGCGTCCCTTGCATGCCCGCGCCCTCGCTCCATCACGGTTCCGACACGGCCCAGGCCGTTGAGATCAAGCCCGCCCGGGCCAAGGGCGTGGCTCTGTCGGTCATCCTTCCGGTCTACAACGAGGCCGCCACGCTCGACGCCACCCTCGACGCCGTCCTGGCCTTCGCCGCGGGCAGGCCCGACGTGCGGTTCGTCTTCGTGTGCGACGGCGCCACGGACCAGTCCGAAGAGATCCTCCGCCGCCGGCTCGCCGGGCACGACCGCTGCGAGCTGCGTGCGTACCAGCCCAACCGCGGCAAGGGCTACGCGGTCGCCTACGCCATCCGCGAGATCGATTCGCCCCTGGTCATGTTCATGGACGGCGACCTGGCCTATTCGCTGGACCACATCGACGACATGCTCGCCGCGCTGGCGACCGCCGACGTGGTCATCGGTTCGCGTCGCGAATCGCCCGAAGAGCGCCGCAACACGCGGAAGTTCCGCCGGCTCAGCGGCTGGTGCTTCAACCGCCTGGTCCGCGTCGGCCTCGGGTTGCCCTTCGCCGACACCCAGGCCGGCCTCAAGGGGTTCCGGCTCGAGGCGGCCCGCGAGATCTTCTCGCGCCTCCGGCTGTCGGGCTTCGCGTTCGACGTCGAGGCCCTCTTCCTGGCCCGCCGGCTGGGCTTCTCGATCGCGGAGATCCCCGCCCGCGTCTCGCGGTCGCACCGCCGCAAGCCCTCGAACGTGAGCATGTGGCGCGAGCCGGTGCGCATGGCCGGGAGCCTGCTCCGCGTCCGCTGGAACGCGATCACGGGCCGTTACCGCGGCCAGAATCCGCCCCATACCCTCGGGCGTTGATCCTGCTCCTCGACAACGACGACTCCTTCACCTGGAACCTGGTCCACCTCATCGGCCAGGTGGATCCGTCGGCGGCCGTCCGCGTCGTCCGCAGCGACGCACACCGCGCCGCGGAGATCGCGGCCCAGCCGCCCGACCGCGTGATCATCTCGCCCGGGCCGTGCGGGCCCGAGTCGGCGGGCTCGAGCCTCGAACTCATCCGCCTGCTCCAGGGGCGCGTGCCCATCCTCGGCGTCTGCCTGGGCATGCAGTGCCTGGCCGTGCACGCCGGGCTGCGCGTCGGCCGAGCCCCCAGGCCCGTGCACGGCCACACGTGCGAGATCTCCCACGACGCCGCCGGCGTCTTCGCGGGGCTGGCCAGTCCGCTGGTGGTGATGCGGTATCACTCGCTGGCGATCCAGGACGAGCCCGGCGACGCGGGCTGGACGATCACCGCCCGGACGTCCGACGGCGTGCCGATGGGCCTGCGCCGCGTGTGGGCCGCTGATGAACCCCACCGGGCGATGCTCGAGGGTGTGCAGTTCCACCCCGAGTCGTTCCTGAGCGAAGGTGGCGAGGTGATCGTGCGGAACTTCCTGAAGGCGTGAAGTGTGATTCCGCCGCGGTCACAGCGGCTCGGGCCAAAAACACAAGCCCGGGCCGTGAAGCCCGGGCTTGGTCAAAGACGGAAGGTCTTCGTCAGCGGCCGATTAGGCGCGACGACGACGAGCGGCGAGCAGCCCGCCCAGGCCAACCAGCGCCGCGGCGCCGGGGGTCGGGACGAACGAGGCGCCCGTGAGGTCCACGGTGTACGAGCCGAACGAAGCGCCGTAGATGCCACCGTTCAGGTAGCCGATCATCGGGTTCGGCGACTGGGCGGCGTACACGCCCGGGTACGCGAACGGGAAGATCAGGCTGCTCAGGGCGAGAGGCGTGTCCCAGGCCGGCAGGACGCCGAAGCCCGTGACGAGCAGCAGGTACTGCCCCGGGGCGATCGACGAGACGCTGCCCGCGGTGATGTGCGACATGAAGTTCGAGCCGTCGATGTCATCGCTCATCACGATGCCGGTGCCGTTCAGGTTGAACAGGCAGAGGAACGAGTCGCCCATCGTGCCCACGTTCAGGTCCGTCCGCGCCGAGAACAGCGCCGGATCCTTGATGTCGATCAGATAGAAGTCAGCGATGTCGGCGCCGCCATCGGTGGCGCCCGAGATGGACGTCAGCGCGCCGCTGTCGGTGTCCACCGGAAGCGCGCCGACCGGCAGATCGCCGGCGTCGCCAACTTCGAAGTAGACAGGACGGGCGCTGGCGGTGCCAGCGATGGCCAGAAGGCCCAACAAAGCGATAGCAGTGCGCATCTCTCTCTCCTCTCGTGTCCCTTTCGGGACGTGTGTGTGTGAACCGAAAGACTTCGGTTGCTCCAAGGCGAAAGGTACACCGGGGTGATCCCGGTGCCACCGGAGAGTCGACCTTTTTTGGACTTTTTGCACGCCGATCCTGCAAGGTCGAAGGCTTTCGGACGCAGCGGCTATGGGTAAAATTACTTATCGCGGCCCGCTTTGCCGACCCGTACGGACCGGCTACGCTCGCAGCCATCGGAGGTCCGACGATGAGCCAGATGTCCACGGCCGCTGCCAACACCGGTTCCGCGATCGCCCGGGGTGTGCTTCAGGAAGTGGTCGCGCCCAGCGCGACCCGGCCCGGGCACATCGTGCTGGCGGTGCCCGGAACGTCGTACCAGATCCACCTGCGCCCGGCCGGGCCGATCACGGCCACGCCGGGCAAGCGGATCGCGGGCACGATCCGCGGGGAGTGCCGGCGGTGTGACAAGGTGGACAGCGGCGGGCGGTTCGTGGAGCCGGTGTTCGGGCGTCCGCGGCGAGTGCAGGGGACGGTGATCGCCCAGGATGCGGGCGCGCGGACGCTGACCGTGGACGCGGGCGGCGCGGCGATCCCCGGGGTGGAGTGGGGCTTGCCGATCGTGGTGAAGCTGAGCGACGCGCGGCAGACACCCGCGGACTACGCCATCGGGCAGATGGTGACGTTCGAGGTGCTGGACGGCGCGACGTTCACGCAGGCGTGATCAGGCGCACCCGTCGCTGAAGGCGTTGAAGAACGCGATGATGTCGTCGACGGTGAGCTGGCCGTCCGCCGTGGCGGGCGGGCCGCCGATGCCCGTGACGTCGGCGCGGCTGCAGGGCGCGGCGCCCGGGCAGCCCGAGCCGTCGCTGAACAGGTTGACGAAGACGATGATGTCGTCGACGGTGAGCTGGTTGTCGGGCGAGCCGGGGGCCTCGGCGGTGCCGCCGATGCCGGTGATGTCCGCGAGGTTGCACGCGAGGACGGGGTTGATCGCGACGCGGAGGATGGCCTCGCCCAGGAAGGTGCCGGCGCCGGGCGTGGGCGAATCGACGAGCCGGGCGACGACGTAGACCGCGCCGTCGCTGCCCAGGATCTGGGTGAAGAGCTCGCCGCCCGAGCCGCCGTTGAGGTCCACGAACGCGCCGTCGTTGGCCAGCCCGTCGCCGTTCATGTCCACGCCGTCGCGGTCGGTCAGCACGGCGTGGTGGTTGTTGAAGACGATGCGGGCGACGTTGGCGCCTCCTGAGAGGGTGCCGCCGAGGATGGTGAATTCGCCGGCGTTGTTGACGTCGGCGTTGAGGAAGCAGCGGGAGAAGTTGGTGAACGCGGCCCAGGTGTCCGAAGAGCCGGCGAAGATGGCGCCGCCCTTCTGCGCCACGATGCTGCCGGACCGGTTGATCCAGTCGATGGTGCCGGTGGTCTGCTGGCCGCGGTGGGCGTAGTGCAGGCCGTTGCCGGAGATGCTCACGGAGGCGAGGCGGCCCGCGCCGCGCACGCCGAGCCCGCCGATCGTGCCGCCTTCGCGGGCGACGACGGAGCCGTTCACGACGACGACCTCGTCGTCGGTGG
>JAIBBI010000188.1 GCA_019694755.1 Gemmataceae bacterium | reverse complement strand
AGATCTTCTATTGGTGCGTGATGCTCGGGTTCCGCGGCGAGTTGCGCGAGTCGCCCGATAAGCTCCGCGACTGGACCATGGCCATCCGCGACCGCATCCGGCGGACGCACAAAGTCGAGCTCGCCCTCCCGGCCGACCAGGGCTTTGAAACCTACGTCCCGCGGCTGGCCGGGCGGGACCGCTTTGCCGGCATGCTCAAACTCGCGGCCGGGCTCGCCCTGATTGCCGTGCCGGCCCTTATCGTGCTGATCATGCGGGGGATGTCCGCGACATGAATGCGATCAATACTGTCCTCGGGTGGATCCGCCAGGTCATCGGCCTGATCTTCCCGCTCTTTCAGCAGGCGGCCGACTTCTCGCGCTGGGGAAAGTGGGCGTGGTACGTCCTGCACGCCGGCGCGATTCTCGGCATCGTCGCCGTGTTGTATTACCTGAACAACTACGTTCAGCCGATCCGCGACTGGCTCTTCCGCATGCTCCGTTCGAAGCGCGCGGACCTGACCGACTACTTCCTGCCGGTCGCCTTCCTGCTCACCTACGCGCTGGCGTGGGTGCTGCGGTGGATCTGGCTGCTCCTCGGCCCCGATGCAGAGAACGACGACTACCCCGACGTGACGGCCGCGTTCCGCGAAGGGCTCGATCGGCTCGCGACCAAAGGCGTCCGCGCGGTTGACCTGCCGCTCTATCTCGTGGTCGGCAACACCAAGGCCGGGCTCGAGAGCCTGTTCCAGGCGGGTCAGGTCGGCGTCGAAGTCTTCGGCCCTGCTCGCGGCGAACCGCCCGTCCGTGTGTGGGCGTCCCGCAGCGCGATCTATGTCACCGCCCCGGGTGCGTCGGCACTCGGCAAGTTTGCCGACCTCATGCAGCGCGGGCCTACCGAAGACGCCACCAGCAGCGGCACCGACGCGGCCAAGAAGACCCTCGGCCTCGGCGATGACGAATCGCTCGATGCCACCGTGCAGGAAATCAACGCCCTCCGCGCGCTGGCCCGCACCCGCGAGTTGACCGCCGACGAGAAGGCGCGGATGCGCGAGCTGGCCACCACTGCCCAGAACAAGCCCAAGCTGGTGAAGCCCGGCCTCTCGGCCGACCAGGCCCGGCTGGCCGGCGACCGGCTGCGTTACCTGTGTCAACTGATCGCGCGGGAACGCCGGCCGTTCTGCCCGATGAACGGCGTCCTCGCCCTCATCAACTGGGAATCGATCGAAAGCGACGAGCCGGTGAAGTCGGCCGCACTGGCTCTGCGGACCGACCTGCACACCGTCCGCGCCGCTTCGAAGCAGTGTGCCCCGTCGCTGGGGCTGGTGTGCGATCTGGAAGAAGCCCGCGGGTTCACGGAGTTCCGGGCCGGCTTCTCGGCCGAGCACCTCAACGCCCGCATCGGCCAGCGGTTCCCGCTGGTGCCCGACGCGCCGCCGCACGACCAGAGCGCGCTGTACGACTCCGGGGCGACGTGGCTCGGCGAACGGTTGTTCCCGGGCCGGGTGTATCAATCGCTTCAACTCGACGTCCGCGACCCGCGCTCGCTGACGGCCCGCAACCTGTTCCACGTCTACCGCGCGGTCCACGAGCGGCTGCCGAGGTTAGGCAGGCTGCTCCGCACCGGTCTGCCGGTGGCGACGGGCAATGCCGACGGACTCGACGGCCCGCTGCTGTTCGCCGGGTGCTACGTGGCCGGCACGGGCCGGGACGCCAACCAGCAGGCCTTCGTGCCCGGCGTGTTCGAGCGGCTGAAAGAGAACGAAGGCATGGTGGCCTGGACCCCCGGCGCGGTGGCCGAGGACGGGAAATACGCGCGCTCGGCCACGGCAGCAACCATCGCGGTCGCGCTGGCCGCGGTGGGTCTACTCGCGGCGGTGTGGGGATTGTGGAAGATGAAGTAGGGGGGACACTGAATTCTCTCCCTGCACGGCCGGGGAGAGTGGCGATCTGTCCTTTCGGGAATCGCTCTTATGTCCGTCTGTATTCGCCGTTGCCTTGCTGTTTGCCTTGGCGTGCTGGCTTGGACACTCGTGGAGTTGATGGCCTTCAGCACGCCGGCATTTGCCGAACCGCCATTGGATGTGTATGGCGACGCGGTTCCTTCCGGGGCGCGGGTGCGCCTGGGAACAGTCCGGTTTCGACATGCCTCGAACGTTAACGCAATATCGTTTACACCGGACAGCCGTTTTGTTGTCTCAGCCGGACACCACGTCTGCCTTTGGGAGTGCTCGTCCGGTCGGCTTATCCGCAAGTATCTGATGCCACACACAGAGTTCGGATGCGATGCCCTTGCGGTGTCGGCCGACGGAAAGCTGTTGGCGGCCGCTGCCGGGAGCGCCGACGGACGGGTTTATCTTTGGGACCTGGCAACGGGCCGTGAACTACGCCAATGGGGTAAGGCTGGTGACATCAAAGGGCTGAGCTTCGCGCCGGACGGACGTTCGCTCGCAGCCGGGAACCTGGCCGGGACCATTACGATCTGGGATACCGAATCCGGACGTGAGTTGAGACGCGTCCTCGGACATTGGAAGGGAGTCAATTCCATTGCCTATTGCCCCGATGGTCGGACCTATCTGACCGGCAGCGACAAATCCGTTCAGATTTGGGACGCCGCGACGGGGAAAGAGAGAATGACAGTAGGACTGCCCGGCGAAGCGAGCTTTGTGACTATCTCACGAGACGGCCGATACTTCGCGTCGGGTGGCGGCCTTGATCATCCCATCGGTGTCTGGGAGATTGCCACGGGAAAACTCCTCCGGAATGTTACCGGTGACCGGTTGAACCGCTGTGCGGCCTTTACTCCAGATAGTCAGGGACTGCTGGCCGCTGTCGACGACAAAGCGACAATCTGGAACATCGCGACGGGCAAGATCGATCGATCGTTTTCATTGGCCAGCGATTCGATTATGGCGCTGACATGTTCTCCCGACGGCAAGACTCTAGCGGTCGGGAGTTCCAACCATGATCTATCGCTGTACGATTCGGCAACTGGGCGGGAGCAACGCGTATGGCCGGCCCACCGTCGGCCTGTCGGCGCCATGGCCTTTTCTTCCGACAACCGGACGATTGTGACCGTCTGCGACAATGGCAGGATTAAGGTCTGGGATGTGCAATCAGGTCGGGAACAGTGTGATTGGGCTCCCGCGCCGCCGGCCACCGGTTGCCGGCCAGTGATCACGGCCGACGGACGATCGGTGGCGTATCCAGCCCGGGACCATCACGTCCACATTGTCTCTTCCGCAACTGGTAAACTTGTGAACAAGATCCGGGTCAACGACCATAGGATTACGCCGACCGCGGTGGCCATTTCGCCCGACCGTACGACGCTGGCCACTTGCGACACGTCGGAACATCTGACCAGATTTTGGAGCATCGAATCGGGGAAGCAAATCGGTTCGGTGGGCAGGCCGAGCCAGACGGTGAGCATCCTGGCATACTCGAACGACGGAAAGATACTCGCCGCGGGCGGCCAGACAGACGTGTTCGTATATCGCATCGCCGACTACCAGCCGCTCCATCAATGGAAGATCCACGATTGGGCGTCCATCGATTGTCTCGCGTTTTCGCCCGATGGTTCAAGACTGGCAGTATGCGCCAACGGAAACACACGAGACGACCACATTGTTCAGGTCTGGGATTCCGCGGCCGGCAGGGCTTTGCACAAACTCAAAGGGCACGTCGCGCGGATTGTCACCGTCGCATTCACTCCCGACGGCAGGGCATTGGCATCCGGCAGCGATGACGGAGTGATCTTGTTCTGGGACTCGGTCACGGGAAACCGGATTCGCGGAATCAAAACTGAAGCGGGCGTTGGGACGATTCGATTCAGCCACGACGGTAAACTGCTCGCATCGTCTCACGCGGATACGACAGTCCTGATTTGGGATGTCGGCGATGCGACGAAGTCCGAGTCAGGGCGATAGTCAGAATTGTGGGTCTACAAAACACGTCCGCCGGCCCGGGGATTGCGGCGACAAGCGACTATTCAGTTTGAGCTCCCTGGCCGGCGGGTGGCCGTCCGGAGCGGCACGAGGTAAATTCGCACCATCGTGGCGAGCGGCGACGGATCGGTGCCTCCTTCGGTCGGCACAACCAACGAACTGGACGCGGCCGCAAATGTCAAACGCTCCAGGCCGGCCCATCCGCATCACGAAGACCTGCTCCCCGCGGCATTGCAGCTAAACTTGAGACGGTAGCAACCAAACGAATGGCTGGATTCGCGGAAGTACTGATCGAGTTCTTTCCCGCAGAAAAAGGCGGGCGCGGGATGCCCATTTCTCTGTCGACAGACGGTCCGGGAACTTACAAACCACATTTTCGGGTCCATGGGAGCGATGGAGAATTCTTGGGCGTCGAGTTTGTTGATGGACCCGATGGCCCCGTTTCAGCGGGTGACAGCACATACGCAACGGTTCGGTTCGTTTACGAACCGGAGGTTTGTTATGACGCGCTCGTCGAGGGTGCTGAATTTGATGTGATGGAAGGTTCGCGCATCGTGGCTACGGGACGAGTCATGCGCAGGTAGTGTCATTGGTGAACCAGCCGTTGCACGTGATCATGGCGGCGTGTAGGCTTTCACGGGTTCAGTGTTCCTCGGCGGTACCAGATGCTGAAGTGGATTGGTTTGGGCCATGCAGCTATCCAGCTACCGCCGAATTCTGACGATTGAGGTATGGCGCTGGATCGCCATTGCGGAGAAATGGCCACAGGACAACTGGCTCGACCTGTGGCACGCTCACATTGATTGGAAATCTAGAGCCCGTCTGTCCTCGGCTCATCGGGATGCCGAATTGAGCGCATTGTTCCGTCTGCATGCGTCAATTGCTGAGATTACGGCAAACCTCTCGCGACCGTTCCATCAGTGGGTATATGTTGACCAGGCCGATCCAGGGCTGGACGCTGTCTACGTACACACGACGAATCCGAATCCAAAAGCCGAATTCTCGCTGAGGGTCGATGTTGACTGGCAGACTCCTGCTCCGAGTTGGCTGTCGGCGCACGTACTCGAAACTGAGCGAGTCGGAAAAGCACGAAGGCCGGATCGCGGGATAGCGTGGTTTGTCGAAAAAACTGTGGGTCCAAATCAGCTGTTGCAGTCAATCGGGGACGCATCTGCGTAGATTGAACTGGCAGGTTGAAAACCGCTTGCTTGCGGTCGGCAAATAGGCGTTTCACGCTCGTCGACGGAGGGGGCGCGGTGGGACTAGATCTCGAACAATCGCACGGCTGGATCGTCGCGGAACTGGCCCGCCGTCGTCCGGTCGCTGAGTCGATGGCGGCCCTTATTGACCAGTGCGAGGCGGCCGACCCACACCCGGATTGGGCCAAGCTGCGGGAGCTGCCCTATGCCGACCTGACACCAATGCTGGAGTGGGTTAGGCAGCCGTTCCGCGAGGAACCGCCGGCCGCCCCGCTCAAGGGACTCTGGTTCGGGCTGTTTAACCCCTGCCCGGACGGACGCACGCCAATCGCGGACATCTATGTCTGCGGGTCCGAGCAGTTTGATGCGAACCCGGACGACAATAGCTGGGCGGTTGACCCGATTTGGTGGCCGGACGCCCGGTATGCCAACTCGGCAGTGTTGGCCGACATTTACCAGATTGCGTACCGTCAAAACAGTCGGGTCGAGGAACAGCAGGTATGTCTTGGTAATGACGCCGAGTACCCGCTGGTGCTGGGGTATGGGGCGTTTGCTGTGCGCGAGTTGCTCGGGCAGGTCGAGCCGTCGCTGGTGCTTGGCCGATCCGACTCGCTCGGGTTGGCAGTCGGGTTCGACAGTGGCGACTTCGTGCTGGTGGGGCATCTGATGCGCGACGGTCTTGCCCCGATCGCATAGTCCAGAACGCCGAACCGCTCGAAAGCCAACAAAGGGAATTGCAAGGACATCGAGCGGGGACGGAATTTCGGAGTTGGAGTTCGTCGTTTGCGATGCGATCAAAACGCGGAGTTGTATTTACACAAGTTGATTGTCAGAATGACCGGCATCGCAGGCCGGTCCTTCGTCGGGTGATGCTCCCCCGCGGTGGGCACGGCAAGTGTAGGTTCTATCGACGGCAGGACCAGAGGCGCTTTCGATTGTTGAAGTTGATACGACCATTGTTCGATTCGCCTTGTTGGCGCATCAGAGACCATCCTCAGCTGGGGCTCGATCTTAGCTTTGGATTGCCGTACCTGGACGTACGCGAACCGCAAGAAACCGAGTCGAGATACGAGCGAGTTCGAAGCCTGTTCGCCCGGCGCCGTGTTACAGTCAGGGCAAGTTGTTGGCTTTGGATTCAGTGTGCTCTTTGGACGGTGTCGCTCGGTGACGGCAGTAAGGTCAGTTGCAACGGATCGGCCAAGCGGCGCAGAATCGTGCTCGAGAATTTGGAAGGCGAAAAGATCATACGCGTAAGGATCGAACCGAACAGCGGACAAACGCGATTCGAGTTCGACCTCGGCGGTACTTTGGCCGTCAGGCGATTCGGACGGGGAGGCGGCGATACGTTGTGGACGCTCTATAAACCCAACGGGTATTGTTTCTCAGTCCGTTCGGATGGCCGATATAGCCATGCGCACTCGTCGAAGCCCGAGTCCGAGGCAGTTTGGCTTCCCGTGGCGGAATAAGCCCGACGCCGACGAGGTCAGCTTCAGCCCGAAGGGCTGCGAGTTCTCAGCCCCGGGCAACGCCCGGGGGATTGTCGCAGAAACTGCATTTCAGCCTGAAGGGCTGCGACAGGCGTCGTCGCCGCGACACGAAATGCAGTCATCCGCCTGACGGGTTCTCCCAGTCCTTCGGACTGGCATTGTGGCGTGACCGGTCCCCGGGGCGTTGCCCCGGGCTCAGGACTGTCAGCCCTTCGGGCTGGAGAGTGGCGGGTGCGTTGTTCGAGAATCGTCGCGGGAGTCAATCGGCCGGCCGGCGTCCCCGCGATGGCGCGAGACCACGTCGGCCTCACGGCCCGACGCTCGCCATCTGTCGCTGCCCGCGGGCATCCCGCGGCAGGAAGTCGGATTGCACTTGTCCGGTCCGGAAATACGTCCGCCGGCCCGGGGAATGCGGCGTCCTTGAATCCCCGGACCGGCGTGAAGGAAGTGACGAGCTCTCGCGTGATTCCGTTTACAGTTCCGTGGCGTGTTCCTCGGCCAAGTCCTTGAGCTTCTTCATGATCCGGACGTTGAGCTGCCGGACCCGTTCCTTCGTGATGCCCAGTCGCTGGCCGATCTGTTCCAGAGTCATGCCTTCGGGGGCGTCGAGGCCGGCCCGCAGGCGGATGATTTCCCGTTCACGCGGCTCGAGGTAGTCGAGCAGCCGGTTGACACGCTTGGCCGCCTGCTCGGCCGCGCCGACCAGTTCGGCCTCATCGCTGCGGGCGTAGGGCGAGGCGTCGAACACTTCCTCGTGCCCGGTCAGATACCGTTCGCGGTGGTGCCGCTCTTCGGGGATCGACCGGGCGAAGTTCTTCATGATCGCCCAGGAGGCGTAGGTGCTGAACTTGTTGCCCCGGCTGTAGT
>JAIBBI010000187.1 GCA_019694755.1 Gemmataceae bacterium | reverse complement strand
CGTCGACCTGCCGGTCGCCGGTCGCGTCGCCGTAGAGCCGGTGCAGGTCGAAAGTCGCGTCGTCGCCGCCCGTGCCATCGGCGTTACCGTCGAGGGAGCCACCGGGCGTGGTCAGCAGGCCGGCCGGCACCGTCAGCCGGTAGGTGCCGTCGGGCAGCGAGCCGTTGATCAACGGGTTGATCGAACCGCCGTCGGTAAATGTCAGCGTCACCGACGAGCCACTCACGGTGCTGGCGATGCCGATGGTCCCCGCCGAGCCGTACCCCGTGCGAGCGAGCGAAAACGCGCCGGCCCCCGCGGTGATCGGGTCGGAGAAGGTGACTTTCAGGCTCGTGACCATCGATCGCTGGGCCGAGCCGTCGTTGACCTGCACGGCCGAGACGGTCGGCGGGCGCAGGCGGAACCCGAAGGCGACGCCGTACTCCGCGTTGCCGCTGTTCACGGTGATCGCGGCAGGCTGCGGCGTGGTCTGCCGGTAGTAAGCCGGGGCGACCGCGCGGACGGAGTACGCGCCGTTGACGGTAACGGGCAGGTCGAAGCCGCCATCGATCCCGGTGACCGCGGTGGTCTCGCCGGTATCGAGGGCGTTGTTGCCGTTGGCGTCGACGAACACGGTGATGCCCGACCGGCCGAGTTCGCTGAACCCCCGCGTCTGGCTGGAGTCGGCATCCGTGTAAACCACGCCGCGGATGTTACCGCCCTGGGCCGGCGACGTGCTGGTGAATTGCGTGGTCACCGACTCGGTGATCGACGTGACCCGGCCCGAGGTCACCTGCCCGTAGTACTGCCGGCCGATGTAGTACGGAAACACGCCGTCGCCGTGCTCATCGACGGTGACGAAGTAGGCGTAGGTGCCGTTCGGGAATTCGGGCGTCTTCGTGAATCGGCCGTTGTAGACGTCGAGCGAGCCGAGGCCGGAGACGAACTCGTAATCCTGGACGTACCGGCCGAGCGGATACGTGGCGTTGATGGTCGGGCCGTAGAAGTTGCTGGCCAGCGGGTACTCGCCGCTGCCGTTGAGCGTGACCGAGTCGCCGAACTTGGCCTTGGCCGCCCAGCCGGGCAGCGACGTGCGTGCGGTGATGGTCCGCAGTCGATAACTGCTCGTCATCCGGGAGATCGCGCTGCCGGCATCGTTGGGGTCGGAATAGCCGTAGGGGCCGTACACCGGGTAGCCGTCGAACGACCAGCCGAGGATCGGCGAGTGATGCAGGTTGTCGGTGTGCTCGTGGTAGCTGCCTTCGCCGGCGACCACGGGGCCGTACACGGTGTTCGGGTCGTACGGGAAAGTGACCGACGTCCCCTCGTAAGCGATGTTGTCTTCGAGTTGCGCGCGGAGGGCGGTTGGGTTCGAGTGGTAGTGGTATTCGCCCGACTGCGGCTGATGGCCGTTGGCGTGGTCGAAAGTGGGGCCCTCGGCCGGGTTGGCGTCGCGCTCCCAGTAGCCGTCGCCGAAGTTGGTCGCGTCGGCCTGCGTCGAATTCTTCCAGCCGAACGCGTCGAGCATGTTGAACATGTTCACGCCGTTGACCCACATGCCGATCGTGCCCAGCGGCGTCGAGACGTGTGATGTGGCGGCGGCCGGAGCGCGGTTGAAGCGCACGAGGCGGTTCTGGTTGGTCGGGTAGTTGGGAAACACGCTGCCGTTGGCGAGATACCACGGGCCCATGACGTAACTGGCGAGCGTCGGGGCCTGCACGTAGACGTAGCTGGCCGAGGAACTGATGGCCTGCACGTCGCCGAGCACCGGCGTCGTGTTGCCCGGCCAGGTCGTGACCGGCCCCGCGGCCGTGTTTGCGCCGTTGATGATCTTCGCATACTCGGCGGTGTTATCGCGGAGCCACGAGTCGATGAGCGCGATCCCGGTCGCGGGCGCGATGCGATCTTCGAGCTTCAGGACGTTCGGACGCCAGGTTCGCCGCATGGGATGCACTCCTCCAGTGCAGGCGCGACTCGGCCTGCCGTCGCGGAGTTTTACCGAAAGCGACCTGAAGGGAGCGTGAAGTATTCGGGCCGATGGCGAATAGTTGACTATGTGTTGTACAGCAGCCAGGTGCGGTAGCCGCCGCCGATGTTGTGGACCGTGCGGCCGTGCTGCAGGAGGATGCGCGTCGCGAGATAGCCGCGCATGCCGACCTGACAGTACACAACCGTCTGCCGGTCGGCCGGGATCTCGCTGAGGCGGGCCCGTAACTCGTCGAGGGGGATGTTGACCGCGCCGGGGATGTGGCCCGCCGCGAACTCAGCCGGCGTTCGCACGTCGACGATCGTCGCATCGCCGGGCAATGACTCGACATCGACTTGCGGGTGGTCGCCGCGGAGCAGGCCGCTGGCGACGAAGCCGGCCATGTTGACCGGGTCTTTCGCCGAGCCGAACTGCGGCGCGTACGCCAACTCCGCTTCTTCCAAGTCGAAAACGGTCATCTTGGCCTGAATGGCCATCGCGATCACGTCGATGCGCTTGTCGACGCCCTGCCCGCCGACGGCTTGCGCGCCGAGCACGCGGCCGGTGATCGGGTCGAACAGCACCTTGAGCGTCATACCCTCCGCGCCCGGGTAGTAGCCGGCGTGGTGCGCGGGGTGGATGTAGATCTTGCGGAACGAGCGGTTGGCCCGGCGGAGCATCTTCTCGGACATGCCGGTGCTCGCCGCGGTACGGTCGAAGATGCCGACGATCGAGGTGCCCTGCGTGCCACGGAACTTCGTCGGCCGGCCGAAGACGTTGTCAGCGGCGATCCGGCCCTGGCGGTTGGCCGGCCCGGCGAGCGGCACCTGGGTCGGGTCGCCCGAGACGAAGTCGACGATCTCGACCGCGTCGCCGGCAGCGTAGATGTCGGGGTCGCTCGTCTGCATGTGCTCGCTCACGCGGATGCCGCCGCGCGGCCCGCAATCGAGCCCGGCATCGACGGCGAGCTTGTTCTCGGGGCGGACGCCGACGCCGAGGATCACGAGTTGCGCGTCGAGTTTCTTGCCGGACTTGAGTCGGACGCTGACGCCGTCGCCGGCCGCGTCGAACCCCTCGGCCGAGTCGCCGAGCAGGACGGTCACGCCGCGCGACTCCAGCGCGGCGACGATGGGCGTGGTCATTTCCTTGTCGAGCGGCGGCAGCACCTGATCCTGCAACTCGACGACTGTGGTCTTGATGCCGCGGTGGACGAAGTTCTCGATGAGTTCGAGGCCGATGAAGCCCGCCCCGACGACGACGGCGTGCTTCACGCCGGCATCGACCCGGGCCTTGATGCGGTCGACGTCGCCGAGGTTGCGCAGCGTCATCACGGCCGGGAGGTCGAGTCCGGGGATCGGCGGTCGCAGCGGCGCGGCCCCGGGTGCGAGAATGAGCTTGTCGTACTTCTCTTCGTACTCCCGGCCGGTGGCCAGTTCGCGCACCCGCACGGTCTTGTTCTTCCGGTCGATGGCTTCGACGGAGGATTGCGTTCGCACGTCGAGATGGAACCACGAGCGCAACTTCTCGGCCGTGGTGACGAGCAACTTGCCGCGCTCGGCGATCACACCGCCGACGTAGTACGGCAAACCGCAGTTCGCGAAGGAGACGTCCGGCCCGCGCTCGAAGAGGACGATATGCGCGTCTTCGGAGAGACGCCGGGCCCGCGCGGCGGCCGACGCCCCGCCGGCCACGCCACCGACGATGAGCAGTTTCATATCGACACCTCTTTGGCGACGCAGCAACCGCCGGCGGGGGCGGCCGGCTTGGATTCCTCGACGCGGTTCCACGGCGCCTTGGCGAGCATCAGGCCCATGCCGCAGGTGTCGGTGATGCCGGCGAAGACCAGCCCCGCCCCGACGAAGGCGGAGAGGCCATAAAGGTACGGGTGTACGAACCAGCCGAGCGCGACGCCGGCGAGGACCAGCGTGCCGGCCGCGATCCGCACCTGCCGTTCAAGCGACATCGCTTTTTGCCCGCGGACCACGGGCAGGCCACTCGCCACACACGCCATCGTGCCGCCCTCGATGTTGATGACGTTGGCGAAGCCGGCCTGACGGAACCGGTCGCAGGCCTTCTGGCCGCGGCCGCCCGAGCGACAGATGACATAGACCGGGTCGTCGGCCGACCCGCCCCGCGATTGCATGATCTTCGCCGGGTCGAGTTCGTCGAGGGGGACGTTGCGGGCCCGCTCGAGGTGGACCTCGCGGAACTCCATCGGCGTGCGGACGTCGATGATGTCGACGCGCTTGCCGGCGCGGAGCAACTCACTGAGTTCGGAAGCAGATACAGTCGTCCGTGTCATGTTTCTCTCCCTGATTTCAAGTGTCATGGGTCGCTTCACTTCTTCGGCGGGACGGGGTGATTCTTGGGCATCTCTTCGCGGCCGTTCTTGATGAACAGGTTGACCACTTCCGCGTGGGCCTGGATCAGCTTGACGGCATAGGCGTCTTCTGAAGTCTCCACGACTTTGACGCCGGCCTTCGTGTTCTCGACCTTCATCTTCAGTTTGCCGGCGTTGCGGAAGACCTCGGCGAACAGCGGGTCGCGGGCGTGGATCGGCCGCTTCTCCTCGATCCGCTTATACATCGAGGCCACGTGAGCCTGGAGTTTCTCGACCACTTTCGGGTCGGTCGATTCCGTCACGGTCTCGATGCCGTCGGGCAGGTTCTTCACGGTCCGCGTGATGTCCTTGCGGTGATCGAGCAGGAAATGGAACAGCTCCATGTCCGCCTGATGGCCGGCGTCCTTGCCCTTCCCCTGTCCGGGTCCCTTGCCCTGCGGCGACGCCGGAGTTGGCGTTACGAGGACGCAGAGCGCGGCAATGGCCGCCAGAGTGAATGCGAGACCGCGGTACATGGCTGTGCCTCCGAAAGTGGGCGATCCACTCAGGGCGTGTCGTTCTTCTCCGCGGCCGGATCGGTCGGGAGGGATTTCTCGATCTTCGTCGGGGCCGGACCCGGCCCGCACTCGCCGCTCATTCAGGTCCGGAAGCCGAACTTGGGCAGGACCCAGGCCTGCAGGATGACCCAGATCGCGAGAATGCCGAGCGGCAGGAGGTATTCCATTGCGGTGCCTCGCTGGGGTGTGGGTGTCGGAGTGTCCATGATGTCAGACCCGTGTTGCCTTCTTCACACCGAACCGGCCTTCGACGCAGGCCATGATGTTGGCCAGGTGTGGCTCGGCGACCTGATAGTAGGCGTGCCGGCCTTCCTTTTCGCTGGTCAGAAAGCCGCACCGCTGCATCAGCCGCAGATGCTCCGACGCCATGTGCGCGGGGATCTCGCAAGCCTGGGCGAGTTCGCCGACGGCGAACCGGCCCTGCAGCAGCATCTGCACCATCCGCAGGCGATGCGGGTGGGCGAGCAACTTCAGGCACTCGGCCGCCTGCTCGAGCGCGTCAAGCGGCGTGAGTTGCAGCGTCTTCATGGTCTTCGCGGCGGTGGCCAACTCGAATCTCCCTCTACACTCAAATATATCGGAAGCTCCCGAGGTGTCAATCCAATTTTTCGGCGGAGGTCGCCAGTTATCGTCGCAAGTGCCGGACGGCCCGCTCGATCCGTCGCCCCGCCTCGTCGATCTCCGCCCGGGTCTGGGCCGCGGAAAAGCTGAACCGGATCGCGGATCGCAGCCGTTCCTCGGGCATGCCCATCGCCTGCAGGCCGGCCGACACCTGCACCGTGCCGCTGCTGCATGCCGGGCCCGCGCTGCACGCGACCCCCGCGGTGTCGAAAGCCATCAGCAACTGATCCGCCCGCAAACCGGGGAAGCTGACGTTCACCACGTAGGGCGACGAACGCTCCGGACTATTCACCACGACCGTGCCGGCACAGGCCGCGAGGTTCTCGATGAGTCGCGCCTTGAGCGACGCGACGTGCGGTCGGCGGTGCTCCATCGCGTCGCACGACAGGTCGAGCGCGGTGGCGAGGCCGACGGCGAATGCGACCGGTTCGGTGCCCGGCCGGCGGCCCTGCTGGTGCGGCCCGCCGAACGTCAGCGGCCGAAGTGTCACCCCCCGGCGGATCAACAGGATACCGATGCCCGGCGGCGCGCCGAACTTATGCCCGCTGGCCGAGAGTGTGGTCGCGCCCATCTCCTGAAAGTTCACCGGCAACTTGCCCACGGCCTGGGCCGCGTCGCAGTGCCAGCGCCACGGCCCGGCCGGCACGACAGGTTGGATCGCCCCGGTCTCGTGGTTCACGAGCATGACCGCGACGAGTTTCAGATCATCGGTCAGGTCGCTGACGATGGTCGTGCCGTCAGCGGCGACGGGCAGCCACGTCACGGGTTCACCGCGGCGGGCCAGCGACTTGAGCGGTTCGGTCACGCACGAGTGCTCGATCGGCCCCGCCGCGACGGGGCCCGGTGGCGCGCCGAAGATCGCGATGTTGTTCGACTCGGTCGCGCCGCTCGTGAACAGCACTTCGTCGGGATGCGCCCCGAGACGGGCGGCGACGCGCTCTTTCGCCTCGTCGAACGCCCGGCGGGCGACCCGGCCCAGGCTGTGGCCGCTCGACGAGTTGCCCGGCGGCGCGGCTCGCATCGCGTCCCAGACCGCGGGGGGCACGGCCGTCGTCGCATGATGATCGAGGTTGATGATGTCGGTCGCCATACCGTCATGGTACGCGGCGATCAGACCAGCGCGGCCATGTCGGCCGGCATCGGCGATTCCCAGCGCATCATCGCGCCGGTCGTCGGGTGGCGGAATCCCAGGACCGCGGCGTGCAGTGCCGTCCGCTTCGCGCCGCTGGGGTCGGGCAGCGGCGCGCCGTGCGGCGGCCTGTCGTAAATCCGCTCGCCGGCCAGTGGGCAGCCGGCCTCGCCGAGATGGATGCGCACCTGGTGGGTCCGCCCGGTCTCCAGCCGGCACTCGACGAGGCTCAGCGGGCCGAGTCGCTTCAGCACGCGGACGTAGGTGACGGCCCGCTGCCCGCCGGGGCCGCTGCCGCGCCGGCCGTCGCCGCGGTCTTCGACGATCGTGCTTTCAATCCGGCCGTCAGAGGGTGTGCCGCGGACGATGGCGAGGTAGCGCCGCTCGATGTCGTGCCGGCGGAACAGTTCGTCGAGAAACTCCTTCGCTTCATCGGACCGCGCGAAGACGACGAGGCCGCTCGTGTCCTTGTCGATGCGGTGCACCGCGTGGAACGGCAGGCCGTCGGAGATGAACTTCGGCAGGAAGTCGGAGAGCGTCCGCGGCAGGAACTTCTTCTTCCCGCGCCCGAACTCGGCCGCCTCGCTCTTGTGCCGCATCGTCGTCAGCCCGGGCGGCTTGTCCACGACCACGATCGCGTCGTCGACGTGCCGGACGACGATGTCGGGCAGCGTCTCCTCGATGACGGGGCGGGGCCGGGCCGGCTGTCGGCGCGGCGGAGGAGCCTTCGCGACCGGTTCGACGAGCGCGATGCGCTCGCCGGCCTTCACCCGCCGGGTGTCTTCGCCGCACGTTTGCGTGCCGAGGCGGACGCGCTTTGCGCCGATCAGTTCGCGGGCCTGCGTCCACGTGAGGCCCCAGCGGTGCTTGATCACCGCGGCGAGCGTCTGCCCGGCTTCGTCGCGGGTGATCAGGATCGGTGCGTGGGAGGTCATGCGACTACGATAA
>JAIBBI010000041.1 GCA_019694755.1 Gemmataceae bacterium | reverse complement strand
CTTCGGCTCCGAAGGTTACAGGTTCGACTCCTGTCGGGTGTAGTGACGCAAGTCGTTTTCTGAAAGCAGTTTAGCTTGCCTCTCGATGGTCGGGAGAGCGGCCAAATCCCTCAGAATAAAGTGGTAAATTACCACTTAACTGGGAGACCGCTCCATGTCCCGAATCTAATTGGTTGTTCCCAGTTTCTAGTGCCACTGCGGGTTGTGTGCGGCGGGGTAAACGTGCGGCGCGGGGCGGGTAAACGGCGGCGGTGTAAAAGTGGAGCACAACCGTGCATTGCCGTGGTCTGCGATGGTAGGAAGCAGTTCGTTATCCGGCCGCAGGAAGCATCGAGGTGTCCGCGAACACGGAGCCAGCGAGCGAGATCCGACGCCGGGTTCTGACCGGCGGGTTGAGCAAGCGTCAGGGGTACGAGCAGTATCGGATTCAATGGAAGACGCTGGTCAAGATCCTGGCCCACGAAGAATCGCCGGAGTGCCGTTGGTCGAGACCGGCTCGGCGTCTGAAGATCTAGCCGCCAACTGCAACAACCGAGTTTTGGTGGCTGGCAGTGGGGCGACCCGGTGCGTTACAAAAAATCGTCGACAACTTCACATTTCCATTGTCACTGCTCGGCCTGGAGCAAGACAGACAACTGCTCCGCCTCCGCCACCAATCTCGCCATACTCGACCTGCTCGTTCTCGACGTCATCGCCGCCGCCCACGAACGCTCGAGCGTCGTCCTCACCACCACCCTCGGCTTCGAACAGTGGAACGAAGTCCTCGGCCTCGCGCGGCTCACCGGCGCCGCCCTCGACCGGCTCACCCACCGCTGCGTCATCGTCGAATCGTCGGGCGAAAGCTACCGCCTGCCCGACGCGAAACGTCGACGACGGCACGAACTGGAATCCACATTCTGACCCGACTCCATCTCGCCGGAGGCACCGCCGCCGCGTGAACTTCATTCCATCAGCGATTCACTTCTACTCTGCCCCGCGCTGCACCTTACTCCGCCGCTCGCAGACCAAATCGGCTCGAATTCACTCGCCGTTTCTTGAGCCGATGGGTGGCTTGGTTATACTCGTATAGTATGTCGGAAGTTACGCGGATCCTGTCGGCGGTGGAGAGCGGCGACACACAAGCGGCGGCGCAACTTCTTCCACTGGTTTATGAAGAGCTTCGACACATTGCCGCACAGAAAATGGCCCATGAACTGCCGGGGCAGACGCTTCAGGCGACGGCCCTGGTGCACGAGGCTTTTGTGCGCCTTGTCGATACCGAGCGGATACAGCAGTGGAACAGCCGGGGGCACTTCTTCGCGGCGGCGGCCGAGGCCATGCGACGAATTCTGGTGGAGCGAGCCCGACACAAGGACCGTGTCAAAACCGGAGGCGAATTTCGCCGGCATGACATCGCCGACGTTGACCCGGCCAGCGCAGAGCCGGATGTTGACCTCCTCGCATTAAACGAAGCCCTGGATCAGTTAGAGAAACGCAATCCGCGGCAGGCGGGGCTGGTGAAGTTGCGGTTTTTCGGCGGTTTGACCATGCAAGAAGCGTCCGAGGCCATGGGAATCTCGTTGTCGACGGCCGAGAAAGACTGGGCTTATGCCCGTTGCTGGCTCCGGCTGGCCATGGAGGGCGACGAGTTTACGGGTTTGGAAGAAAAAAGTCGCATTAAGTGACAGGCACTCCGAGTGGTGAATCTTGACCGCCGACGAGCTGAACGAGGAAGAGATCTTCGACCGGGCTCGCCGCATGGGCGATACCGAAGATCGCTGCGTGTACCTCGATAAGGCTTGCGGCGACGACCAGTCTTTGCGCAAACGGATCGACGCGCTATTGCGCATTCACGACCAGGACCGGAACTTTCTGGAGCAATCGGTCCGCCGGGTTGAAACTCCGTGGACCGTCTCCCCCGGCTCGGTGATCGGCCCCTATTCCCTGCACGAGTTGATCGGCGAAGGTGGCATGGGCGTGGTCTTTCGCGCCGAACAAACCGAACCGATCCGGCGCGTTGTCGCACTGAAGATCATCAAGCCGGGCATGGGCACAGCACAGGTCGTCGCGCGGTTGGAACGCGAGCGACAAGCGCTCGCGCTGATGGACCACCCGAATATCGCGCGGATTCTGGATGCGGGGGTTACGGGCGGGCGGGGAGCGTCGGCAACCGAAAAAGCCCCGGGTTATCCTCAGGCAGGCTACGCGTCCGGCTCGCCGTATTTCGCCATGGAGTTGATCCACGGCATCCCGATCACCAACTACTGCGACGAGCATCAGCTCACGCCGCGACAACGCGTAGAGTTGTTCATCCCTGTTTGTCAGGCGGTGCAGCATGCTCATCAAAAAGGAATCATCCATCGGGACATAAAACCATCGAACGTGCTGGTGACTCAGATTGATGGCCGCGCGGTCCCGAAGATCATCGATTTCGGAGTGGCAAAAGCGCTGGACCGGAAGCTGACCGATTGGTCGAAGGACACAAACATCGGCGCGATCATCGGAACGCTCGAGTACATGAGCCCGGAACAGGCGGTGCCCAGCGAGGCCGATGTCGACACGCGCAGTGACATCTATTCGCTCGGCGTATTGCTCTACGAGTTGCTGACGGGCACCACGCCGCTGCAGCGCAAAAAACTGAAAGCAGGCGCACTGCTGGAAGCGCTGCGCATCATTCGGGAAGAGGAACCGCAGAAGCCCAGCACCCGCATTAGCACGGTCGATGAGCTGCCCTCTATTGCTGCCAATCGCGGGCTGGAGCCCAGACAACTGAGTGGCGTTGTCCGTGGCGATCTCGACTGGATCGTCATGAAGAGCCTGGAGAAGGACCGGAATCGGCGTTACCAGACCGCGAATGGACTCGCACGGGAATTGCAACGCCATTTGTGCAATGAACCGGTCGAGGCCCGACCGCCAAACGCGATCTATCGGTTCGGCAAGTGGGTGCGGCGAAACCGAGCGGCGTTCGTGGCGACGGCGGCATGCGTGGCCGTGTTGCTTGGCGCGACCAGCGTGAGCGTGTTGCAAGCCTGGCGGGCGACTCGGGCGGAAACAGCGTCACGAAAAAATGAGGAAGCGGCCGTCGCCGCCTTCCAGCGTGCCGAAGACGAGGCGGCGATCACCAAAGCCGTGAATCAGTTCCTGCGGGTCGATCTGCTCCAGCAGGCGGACATCGGACATCAACCGCGTGGCTTCCCTCGTGACAAAGAACTGACAGTGCGGAAAGTCCTGGATCGCGCCGCGGAACGAATTGATCAGCGGTTCGTGGGCCAGGAATTGACCGAGGCCGCCATTCGATGGACCGTCGGTGATGCCTATTCAGCACTGGGCGAATTCCCCCGGGCGGCCGAGCACTTGCGAAAGTCGCTGGAGATTCGCAAACGGTTGCTCGGTGATGCACATGCCGACACGCTCATCAGCATGGCGAGTCTGGGCCAGTTGGAACGCCAGATGGGGCATTTTGATGAGGCCGAATTGCTGACAAAGCACGTTTACGACGCTTACAAAAGCCAGTTCGGTGAAAAGCACCCGCGAACACTTTCGGCAAAACAGGGGCTGGGAATTCTCTATTCCGAGAGCAATAAATACAACCGCGGCCAGGACATTCTCGAGGAAGTACTGGAGGACCGATTGGAAATCCTCGGGCCGGACAATGTCGAAACACTGAACAGCATGACCACAGTCGCCGACAGTCTTCGCCGGCGACGCGAATCAAAACTAGCGGAGCCGCTAGCTCGGACCGCGCTGGAAGGCTACCGGAAACTGCTGGGGCCGGATCATTATCGTACCCTACTGGCGATGACTAACCTGGCCAAAGATTGCTCGGACAACGGCAGGCACGAAGAGGCGGAAAAGCTGCTGCGAGAGTCGTACGACGGACAATGCTCCACCCTCGGCACCGATCATCCGCTGACGCTAAACACCGCATACACGTTGGCCATCCTGAACACGCGATTGCACCGCTGGGAGGAAGCCGACGCTCGTTTTCGACAGGCCTTGACCGGACTACGCGCCCGTTTCGGCAATCAACATTCGTTGACGCTTCAGTGCATGAGGGAGCTCGGCCTGTTCTATTGCGGGCGTCGTCGCTTCCCAGAAGCTGAAATGCTCCAACAAGAGATTCTGACCATTCGACGGGCCAAGCCCGGCAGCGACCCCGATCTTGTCATTCGCGCCATGGTGGATCTCGGTGAAACTTATGTGAGTTGGGACAGACCGGCAGATGCCGAGCCACTCTTGCAGCAGGCGATAGACGCTTTCGACAAACGGATGCCCATATCGGCCGAGCGACGGCAATCGGCGTCGCTCAGCTTGGCAGTCGTAAAACTCAAGCTCGGCCATCTTTCGGTGGCCGAATCACTGTTGCAAAACAGCATCGAATTCTGGCGGGATCACCGATCCGATGACACGCGCGATCTCGATATTGCAATGACTTGGATGGCGAGTGTGCGGCTGAAACAAGACCGGCCTGCCGAGGCCGAAACGCTGGCGCGGGAGACCTTGAGCAACCGCCTGCAGAACGCCTCGGCCCCTTGGGTCGTCTTCGACTCGCAGACTTTGATCGGCCGGGCACTCGCTGCCCGGAAGCAGTACGCGGAAGCAGAACCGTGGCTCGTTAAAGGGATCGCGGGTCTGATGGAGCAAGGAAACAACCTTCCATTCACGGGCCGAGATCGCCTAGCCGAAGGGCTTACCTGTCTGGTTCAGATGTACGACGAATGGGGCAAGCCCGGTGAAGCAGCCAAGTGGCGCAAAGAAGTTCCGTCGAGCAAGCCCTAAACGGATAACTCATTCCTTAAGTTCGTTACGGGTTTCTACATCATTTGTCGCACTGTAAGTGGCGGCACATTGAATCCGCAGTCGCCGACGCATTTCGAGCCGGGGCACACATCTTCGCCTTTCGCGGATGAATCGAACGCGCATTCGCGCACCGGGAGGCATGAATCATGCGCAAGCATCGTGGCCGCAATCAATTGCGATTCGACCGGGGATTCAACCACCTAGTGCTCGAGCCGTTGGAGTCGCGAGTGCTGCCGGCTCTCATCGTACCCATTCATGCGTTCTGGCAACCCAAGGGCCCCGGGCCGATCAGCGGCAGCGGCAATGTGGAAGGAATCACGGTTGCCGGAACGCCTGCCGTCAGCAACCCCGCTTCCGGCGCGGTGACCGCCATCGCGGTCGTACCGAACAATGCCAACGTCGTGTACATCGGCACGACCAATGGAGGTGTGTGGAAGACAAGCGACGCTTCCATCGCCCGACCTGTTTGGACAACCAAAACCGATGACTTCGCGTCGCTTTCGATCAGTTCACTTGCCATCGATGCCGGCGACAACACGTTTCAGACGATCTACGCGGGCACCGGAAACGTCGCCGATTCAAATCAACGCGGCGGAGGCGGAGTCGGCCTATTGAAGTCGACCGACGGCGGCTCGCATTGGACGTTGTTGCACGACCCTGTCATTACCGGAACGACGTTGCTGGCCGTGCTGCCCGTGACCCTGCCCGACAACGTGACCCGCGAAGTCCTGGTCGCGACGCCGAAATACCTGGCCGTCAGCACAGACGGCGGTGCGACGTTCTCGCGCATGACCACGGCCCTGGATCCCGATCCGGCAAGCACTTCCAGCGTCATCACCGACCTCATTGCCGATCCAGCCTCCGCTGGCGTGTTTTATGCCGGCGTTGCGGGCAAAGGCGTGTTTCGATCCGCCGACTTTGGTACGACATGGGCGCCGATCAACGGCGGCGGATCGACGGCCCTGCCGTCGCTGAGTCTCCGCATTCGCCTGGCGCAGCACCGAAGTGGAACGAACAACGTCCTGTACGCTGGCGTCGTCGGCGCCAATCCCCTCGTCCCCGAAGTGTACCGCAGTACGAATCAGGGTGCTTCCTGGGTCAAGATGGACAACCCGGGCACCGTGGAAGATGTCTGGACCGACACCAACGGCGACGGCATTCGGGACCTCGGAGAACTGACGCCCACGTTCTTTGGCACGAACCCCGCAGGAAAAAGCCTCTTCAGCTTCTCCATCGCGGCAGACCCGTCGAATCCGAACATCGTTTACGTCGGTGGCGATTCGCAGCCCGGGCCCGAAGACCGCGTCGGCACGTTCAACGGGATAACGTTCAACATACCCAACGCCAGCGGCGCCACGACCGTTTCCGGCCGCATCTTTCGCGGCGATGCGTCCAAAGCCGCGGGGACTTCGCCTAGCCTTCAGTGGGACACGGTAACCCACGCCGGAGCCAGTAATTCAGCGCCGCACTCGGATTCCAGGGTTCTGACGTTCGCGAACGGGCAATTGCTGGAAGGCGACGGCGGCGGCATCTACCGGTTGAACAATCCGGACAAGACCTTCATTGAACGAAGCTGGACCTCACTCCACGGCAATCTGGCCAACACCGAGTTTCACTCCATTGCTTACGACAGCGCCAACAACACGCTGCTCGGAGGCGCTTTCGACGTCGGGGCCGCCCTACAAAACCCGTCCGGCACCGTGCCCTATCCGTTGTGGAATGAACTCGCTGCCGGCCCCGGCGGCACCGTCTGCATCAACAATTCCAAAGCGACGCAGCCGGTCTATTACTACAGCTCGCAACGCCTCACGAATTTCCGCCGCGAGGTCCGCAACACATCCAATCAGGTCACGAGTAAGCTGGACGTCGCGCTTCAGGTCGCGATGTCGTCGGACACAGATCCGAACGCACTTATCGACCTGCGCAGTTCTCAGGGTGAGGACGCCTACGGCCGCATTCCCAGCCTCCCGGTGCTGGAAACCAATGCCACGAACAATTTCGCCATCGTCCTGGCGACAGAGCAATGGGCCTTGGAATCCTGGCTTGGCGGCGACGTTGTCACACCTGTGAAAGGTGGCAAGATCGGCAGGACGACGGCAATGGCCTATGGCGCGCCGGGCGCCACGTTCATGATTGTCGCGGGGGCCATGAACGAAGACGGGCAACACGGCCTCTACGTACGGCCGGATATGTCGTCGGAATTGCAGAAGCTCTCCGGTTACGGCGGTGGCCGAATCTCGAAGATCCTCATCGATCAGAACGACTGGCACGTGTTGTACGTGCTTTCCACGGATGCGGACAACCTGCCGCATGTTCGAAGGATTACAATCACAGTCACCGGTTCCGTGCCCAGCATCGTGTCCAACGAAGACATTACTGGCAACCTGCACCGGTATCTGAAGAGCGCTTCCACGCTGGAACTGACTCAAGGCGAAGACCTGGGCCACGTTAACCATCGGGTGTTGTTGATCGGCGGCGACGGCGGCGTGTTCCGCAATATCGATCCACAGCTTTCCACGGATGTTTCTTCGTCCTGGGACCGGTTCGGGCGCAACCTGCCGGCCGTCCACGTCACGGATCTGCGCTACGACAAGTCCGACGACTTGCTCTACGCGGCAACGCTGGGGCGAGGTGCGTGGGTTGTCACCAACGCGAAGGACTCGGTGGCCCTTGAATTCTCCATTGGCGTCACCTGCGACGACAACGTCAATAACCTCGTCACCATCTCGATCGACAAGGCGAATCCCCGACTGACGGAGATCACCGTCAAGAACCTCAGCACCAATGAAATCACAACCGAGTCCTTTGAAACCAGCCTGGCGGCGAATCTCAGAGTCATCGGTTTTGAAGGCGATGACACGCTTGTGATCGATACCACCCATGGTGTTCCGAACATCAATGTCAAATTCACCGGCGGCCCCGGGATGGATACCCTGGAACTCGTCGGCCCCCGCGATGTTTTTCAAGCGGATGGTACGACCGGCGTCGTCACGCTGAGCCGTGACGGCAACATCATGATCATCACGCCCGTTACTGTCGAGAACACCAAAAACAAGTTGATCAAGGGGCAGGCTGCCGACCTGTCGACCTTCCGCACCGCCCTGATTGAGCTTTCGGACTGGAGCAAACGCCTCGGTGGAGGGGATCTGCTGGGTACGCGCTTGCCGGTGATCGGTGGTTCGCTCGGCGCCATGCTCAATGGCGACAAACTGGCGGCCGCGTCGACAGACGACACGGTGGAGGGGCCGGGGATTCTGCGACGCCTGTTCGAACTCAGCGCCAATCCACTGATCATGGAGGACGTCGGCGGCAAGATCAAGACACTGGACGAACTGCGCGACCGGCTCGACGCGTTGGACAACATTCCGGGCAATGTCACCTTCACGCAATCGACCGATCTGACCGTGTTCGACATTCAGGTCAAGACCACGCTCGACGGAACTCTCTCTATTTCCGTTCCGGATCACAACGGCGTCCACATCGACGGAACGGCCAAGGCAAAGGCCGATGTTGTGCTTCACATCAAGCTCGGCGTAGACGCCGACGGCTACTTTGTCGATGCCGAGGGTAACGGCGACCCGGAATTCACGATCAGCAACCTGACGCTGACCGGTGACTTGAACGGTACGGGTCGCGTCGGATTAATCGGCAGCACGTTTGCCAATGGCAAGCTCGCGTGGGATGCTGGCACTAAAGTCACTGTCGATTTGCACGAACCCGGGCCCGACCCGGTTTCCATGGCCACCGATGGAAAGACCCGGGCAACGGAATTCGACTCCAGCCCGCTCAACAAACTGGCTGAAGCCAAGGTGATTCATGGCACTGGTGCAGCCGACGTCACGTTTACGGCCGGCGTCGATGCCGCACCGGTGCAAGCCGGCGGAACACCGCCGGCCGATCTGATGGGTCAGGCGTCCATCACCCTGAGCTATGCCGACGCCCGTGATCCCGATTCGTTTACGCAGTCGACGAGCGGTGCCACCGGCGGCAGCTTGCTGAACTTCCTGAAGGGGACGGCGTCGAAGATCATTGCCGGGATCAACGACCTCGCCAACTTCATTCCGCAACTGGCCCAACTGGACATTTTCGCCACGCAACTCGGCATCGTGCCCGGCAGCGTCAGCGACATCATCAACGGCAAACCGACGGATTCACTGCCCGTGCCGGCGGCCAACGTCGTGTTCGTCTCTCCGGTTTCAGACGGCCGGTTTGCCGTGGCGTTCAAGGGTCTCAACATCCAGCGCGAAGGCGTCGTCATCGGCGATACCGTGAAGTACAAGGATGCCAGTAACGCGATTCAGACTGGCATCGTCGACGGGCTGGGCACGGATTCGATCACCATCACCGGCACAGCCGAACCCGGAACGACGCCGGATTTCCAGTTCGTCCGTTCCGGTGGTCTGAGCCACGCCGTTCGAGCGGCGTTGGGCACTTTGCTCGATGCGAAAGCCCTCGATCTGGACACGATGACGTTGCAGGACCTCATCGAATTCCTGTCGCAGATTACCGGTGTCAAACCTTCGGACTTCGGCTTACAGATTACCGGCACCGGCAACAGCATGGATGTCCGATTCAAGCTCAAGCTCGATCCGCAGGCGCTGACCTACTCATTGCCTCTAAATCTCTCTGCCGGCATTCCCGGGCTTACCCTCTCGGCAGCGGGCAACGTCGCGCTGTCGATCGATCCGCTTTTCAGCCTTTCCATCGGCATGATGCTGAATCCTTCGCTGCCGGATGACACGAGCCGATTCTTCATCGTAAACGATGCCAGTCCGGAGATTTCGTTCAAGGTCTCCGCGGCCATCGATGACCCGGTCGTCGCAGGCAACATCGGTTTCCTCAACGTGAGCCTGGCGGAAAACCCTGCTGTACCGATGAACAAGGGCGTCAGCCTCACGGGAAACGTCGGTCTCAATCTCATCGAGTCCGCCAGTCCGACGGACGGCCGGATTACGCCTTCGGAATTGCGCCCGGCGAATCTCCTGAACGCGTTTCAATCGAGCGTCGACTTCAGCGTGAAGATCGATGGCCTGCAGATTACGCCGAGCCTGGGCATCGGAAACACTTTGCCGCCGTTGACGCTGTCGCTGGACCCGAACGATGCCAATCCTTCGTTCAGCGGCAAGTTCAAATCGGTCAGCGAACTGGCTCAGTTGCCAAACCGCATTCGGTTCAACGGCCTCGCCGCGTACACCGATTTCGCCAACCTGTCGCCGGAAATGATCATCAATGCCTTCATCGCATTGGTGCAGAAGCTGGACGATATCAGCGGCGTCGGCGTGCTCAAGCAGCCGTTGCCGGTCATCAACAAATCGTTGGGCGATGTGATCAAAGTCGGCCAATCGTTTCTCAGCACGGTGCCGACCCCGAGTTCGGCGCAGGCCAGCGGCCTGCAGGCGCTCGTCAACTATCTCAGTGGCCTGTCCGGCGTGTCGAACGTCAGCGCGACCGTCAACAATGGCGACGTCGTGGTCAAACTGACCTACGGCAGGAACTTCAGCGAGCCGCTGCCGTTCCAGTTTGATCTGAAAAACACACTGGGCACGACGCTCGGCTCGCTGGTTACCGTCAACGGATCGGGAACTGTGGTGCTGGCCGGCCATGCGGACGTCGATGTCGTTCTGGGCCTTCGCACCGGGAGCAACATCGATTTCGCCGACCGCATCTTCCTGGGTACAGCCGGCAGTAATGAGATTCGCATCACGGCCTCGGCCAATGCGGGCTATGACACGAACAACAACGCCAAGCTGGACCCGAACGAAGGTCAGCCCGTCGACTTCAACGTCAGCCTCGCGGGGTTGGCATCCGTCAACGTCGTCAAATCCCGTGCACTGATTCAAGCCGGATTGAATGTCGACCTGAAGGACGGCGGCAATTCCGACGGCAAACTTACCTTCGGCGAGATTCTCAGCAACATCAGCAGCGCCAACTTCGGAAACCTCGTCGGCGGCAGTTTCACCGGCACGGCGCAAGCCGTGTTGCCATTGCGCGTTGGCGCGAGCACTCCGGATGTCAACGCTGATCCGACGCTGTTGCAGAGCAACGAAGCCTGGGTGTCCATTGCCGGGCAGTTGCAAAACCTCACGTCGCCCGACACGACGGCGGATTCCGCGAAGCCGATTCACCACAAAGGCGCGATCAATCAGACGGGCAAGACTGGAGTGGATGATCCGCTCGACGTGTCGGAAATGAGCGGCACGAAGTTTCAGATAGCCGCCTACAACGTTGACACTCTGCTCAACAACCTGACGACCTTCAACCTCGACAATCTGATTGCCGGGCTGGATAGGTTGCTGACCGTGCTGCAAAGTGCGATGAATGGCCGGGTGTTCGGCGTCAATCTGCCACTGGTCGGCAACAAACTCCAGAACGCCGCCCAGTTCCTCCAGCAGGTACGCAGTTCGGTGATCCCGCAATTGCAGGCGGGTTTGACGGTCAGCGGCGTGAAAACCACGCTGTTTTCCGTGCTCGGCCCCAGCCCGGGTCTGGGAATTCTGGGCGACCAGAACAATGACAGCAAGATCGATGTCAACGATGTATTCATCGAGGCAAACAGCGCCGATGACGCCCGCTTCCGGGTGAAGCTGGCCCAATCTCTTCAAGTGGTGAATACTCCGATCAACTTCGACATCGGGCTGCCGGGGTTGGGATTGGCCGTCGATCCCCCGGCCACTGTGGCAGTGCAGTTGGGATACACCGTCAACCTCGGCTTCGGCGTCAACAAGAACGACGGATTCTATTTCGACACGTCGCCGACCAACGACATGACCGCTACGGCAAAGGTCACCATTCCGGGCTTCAATGCCAACGGCAAGCTCGGCTTCCTCCGCATTATCGCCAACGACAACCCGACAACCCCGACGGTGTTCGACGCCAACTTCACCGTGCAACTGACCGATCCGTCGAACACTGGCAAGCTGACGATCAACCAGCTCAACGACGGCAATCTCGATTTCTCGAAGATCATCTCGGCGAAGTTCAACGCCAACGCGGCCGTGCGGCTGGCCCTGACGGCCGACCTCGGCATTGCGAACTTCCCGCAGATCAAGTCGAACTTCAACCTCGACTGGAACTTCGCCAACGTGGATACCGCGGCCGGAAAGACCGATTTCGGCGGCGCGCCGCACATCAGCTTCACCAATCCGCAATTGAATCTGGGGCAATACCTGAACAAGTTTGTCCGCCCGATCATCAACACGTTCAACGACATCATCTCGCCGATTCGGCCGGTGCTGGAATTCCTCCGACAACCGATTCCGGGCCTATCTGATATTCCCGACGACGTCCTGCAGGCCACGGGCCTCGGCTCGCCGACACCGGGCAATCCCGGCGACCTTCAGGTCACGGTGCTTGATCTGGCACAGAAGTTCGGGTACCTGGAGGGGTCATTCGGGGCGTTCCTGCGCACGCTCGACAAGATTGATCAACTGGTCGTCGATTTCAACAACAACCCGGCGGTTAACCCCGCGCCCAACAACGTCTGGCTCAATCTCGGCAGCGGCCTGGATCTGGGTACGTTTGACATCCGCTCGGCGACGAGCTTGAGCAGCTTCAACCTCAACACGAAGGACGCCGACATTCTCGGCTCGATCGAGTCGCAGATCGCCGGGCTGGCCGGCTCGAACCCCGGCTTGGCAAGCTTCGCGTCCAGTTTCACGAGCAGTTTCCTGAAGGACCAGCCCGGCAGTGCCGGAATCTCCAAGCAGCCGCCCGTGTTCAGTTTCCCGATCCTCAACAAACCGTCGTCGGCGTTGGGATTGTTGATGGGCAAGGACGTGCCGCTGTTCTTTTTCAATCCGCCGCCGCTGGATTTCAGCTATCACGTTGACAAGTTCTTCTATCTGCTCGGCCCGCTCGGCGTGCGATTGGCGGGCGGCGTCAAGGCTCGTGCCCATTTCGCATTCGGATTCGACACCCGCGGATTCCGGGATTTCCTCGCGGACACCAGCCACCCCGAGTATGTGTTCACGCACGGGTTCTACATCAGCGACACGGATAACCCGGATGGCAGCGGACCGAAGGTGCCGCAACTCTCGTTCACGGCCGACGTGATCGCCGGCGGCGGACTTGATGCGTTCGTCGTTTCCGCGACGGTCAACGGAGGGTTGGAAGCAACCGTCTCCGCATCGATCAACGACACGACCCCGGCCGACAACAAGGTCTATGTCGATCAGATTCCCTTTGAGAACACGCCGTTCGATCGATTGGAGTGCATCTTCAATCTGTCGGGCAAGGTGACGGCAAGCCTGTTTGCCCAGGTGACCATCGGCCATTGGCCGCTCAAAAAAACGTTCAAGTTCCCATTGGTCGGCGGCACGATCTTTGACTTCGACTACACGTGCCCGCCGACTCCGCCGGTGCTGGCCCATGTGGACGGTGCCGGCACATTGGTGCTTCATTCGGGCAAGAACGCCGCGCTGCGACTTCATGGCGATCTCGATGGCAACAAAGGTGAGTCCTTCGACGTTCACCACGTCTCCGACGACGGTGGCGGCAACTTCACCGTTACGGTCAGCGCGTTGGGAGTACAGCAGAAATACACCGGCGTCCGCGGCGTGATCGCCTTCGGCGACGGCGGCAACGATGTCTTCGACCTCGCGGGCCTGAAAGTCCCCGTCACCATCGATGGAGGCGACGATCACGACACGCTGGTCGGCGGCGACATCGCCGGCATGTTCATCGGCGGCACGGGTAACGACTTCATCCAAAGCGGCGCGGGTAATGACACGATTCTGTGCGGCGATGGCAACGACACCGTCAGCGCGGGCGGCGGCAATGATACGATCGACGCCGGCGCGGGCAACGACGACGTCAGTGCGGGCGGCGGCAATGATACCGTGACATCCGGCTCGGGTATCGACGTCGTCGACGGCGGCGACGGTGCCGACTCGCTCACGGGCACCGGCACGCGGGCCACTCTGATCGGCGGCACCGGCAATGACACCATCGCCGGCAACGCCGGCTTCAACATCATTGATGGCGACGACGGCAACGATGTCATCACCGCAGTGGCAGGTGGGCCTTCGGAAATCACCGGCGGCGCGGGCAATGACAACATCACCGTGGGCGCGGGCAATTGCCAGATATCCGGCAACGACGGCAACGACACGATCACCGCCGGCGCGGGCAACAACCTCGTCCACTGCGACGACGGCAACGATCAGGTGTTATGCGGTAACGGCACCAACGTCATCTACGGCGGGCCGGGCAGTGATCTCATTCAGGCCGGCGCGGGCGGCAACCGGGTTTACGGCGAGGACGGCGCGGACACCATCACCATCGGCGACGGCGTCGACACCATCTTCGGAGGCGCGGGCAATGATGTCATCACGGTCAATGGCGGTAACGATATCGTCGATGGTGGGACAGGCAACGATTCAGTTCTGGGCGGCACGGGAGACGACTCGCTCACGGGCGGATTGGGCAACGATACCATTACCGGCGGCGTCGGCTTGGACTTGATCATCGCAGGCACATTCATCGGTGGCGGTGGAGCGAGCACCGATGCCAATCTGATCTTCGGCGACATTGGAACATCCGATAACACGGCTACTCCCGCCAATGATGCTGACACAATCTACGGCGACGTCGGCAACGACACCATCCATGCCGGCGATGGCAACGACCTGGTGTTCGGTCTCGCCGGTTCCGACAGCATCACCGGCGGCTACGGGGCCGACACCATCCACGGCGGATCATCCACCATTGGCGGCGGCAGCGCATCGGATGCTAATACCATCTTTGGCGACGTCACGCCGACGGAAGTCACAGTCACGCCGGCCGTGGACAAAGACCTGATCTTCGGCGATATCGGCGCGGACACGATTCACTCCGGCGACGGCGACGATACCGTCAACGCCCTCGGCGGCAACGACACCGTCACGACGATTCAGGGCAACGACTCGGTCGATGCCGGGACGGGCAACGACAGCGTCGACGCCGGCATCGGCAATGACACCATCATCGGCGGTACCGGCAGCGATACGATCTTCGGTGGCTACGGCCTGGACGTCATATTCAGCGGCCTGACGGGCTCGGGCGGCGGCAGCGCGGCCGATGCCAATCTGATCTTCGGAGACGTCTCCGCCACGGAAATCACCGCGACACCCGCGGTGGATGCCGACATCATCTTTGGCGACATCGGCGCGGACACGATCTTTGCGGGCGACGGCAGCGACCTCGTGAATAGCCTCGCCGGCAACGATACCATCCAGGGCAATCACGGCGACGACACCATTACCGGCGACCTGGGCAACGACAGCATCCAGGGCAACGACGGCATCGACACGATCGACGGCGGCGACGGCAACGACACCATTTCCGGTGGCACGCAAAACGACATCCTGTTTGGTGGCATCGGCAACGACAACATCACCGGTGATGCCGGGGATGACCTGATCGACAGCGGCGCGGGCAACGATATCGTCGACGGCAATGACGGTTTCGACGTGCTGGTACAGTCGGCCGACGTGAATGTGGCACTGACGGATACGAACCTGACCGGGCTCGGTAGCGACACGTACGCCGGCATCGAATTGATCAGGCTCACAGGCGGGGCCTCCGCCAATTCGTTCGATGTCAGCACCTATCGCGGCACGGCTGTTATCGACGGTGCCGGCGGCACCGACACTCTGGTCGCCATTACGGATTCCGATTTCACATTGGCCGACTGGACGCTGCGGCGCGGTTCCGGTGGTTCCTTGAGTCTGAACTCCATCGAAAACGCCAGCCTCATGGGCGGCGTGCTCGACAATCGATTCGATGTCTCCGCGTGGACAGGTACGGGCAATCTCGCCGGGGGTGGCGGCATCGACACGGTGATCGCGTCGATCCCGGGGAACGCGACGCTCAGCGACAAGTCGCTGTCGCGCACTGGTGCCGGTAGTTTCGTACTATCGGGGATCCTGCGCGTTACCCTCACGGGGTCGGACGCGGCGAATCTGATTGATGCGACGACCTTTACCGGCCAGGCCAGCATCGCCGGTGGCGCGGGCAATGACACCATCCAGGGCGGCAGCGGAAACGACATTCTCGACGGCGGCGCGGGTGCCGATCAGGTGTTCGGCAATGGCGGCAACGATCAGATTCGTAGCGGCATCGGCGTTGGCGATGTCCTTGATGGAGGCGCGGGCAACGACATCATCACCGGGTCCGACGACGGAGCCGACAACATCACCGGCGGCCTCGGCGACGACCGAATCCTCGGCATGGCCGGCAATGATGTCATCAGCGGCGGTGCGGGCAGCGACACCATCGACGGCGGGGCGGGCGACGACACCATCAGCGGCGATGCCGGCGGCGACTTCATCATCGGCGGCGCGAACAACGACTTGCTCTTCGGACAAAACGCCACGGCCACCGGCGAGGACAACGCGGTCGACTACATCTACGGCGACTTCGGCACCAACGGCAACGAAGCCAACAGCGGCGGCGATCAACTCTTCGGCCAGGGCGGCAACGATCTGCTCTTCGGCGAAGGCGCGGACGACCTCATCAATGCCGGCGGCGGCACTAGCAACATCGTTGACTTCAGTAGCGGCGAAGGACCGAATCCGAACGACTTCGTGCCGCCCACGCTGACGCCCCCACCAACGTTGCTACCAACACCGCCGAGCAACCTCGCGGCATCCAGCCTGCCCATCGGCCTCGATGAGCGCGGCCGCTGGACCGACCTCGCTGGTTCCACGGGGATCAACGGTGTCAGCGGCGACGTGGGGCAGTCGCTGGAGCCCAGCATCGTCGCCGATGCGACGTCGCAATATCTGGCCTGGGCCGACAATCGCAGTGGCAACTTTGAAATCTACGTCGCGAGGCATGTCGGCGGCGCGTGGGTAGAACTGGCCGGCAGCGCGTCCGACGGCGGCGTGAGCAACACGAGCGGCGGCGCGTCACGCCGGCCCAGTATTACACAGGCATCCGACGGCCAACCCGTGGTCGCGTGGACGGAGGCAAATGATATCCTCGCGGCCAAGTTCGATCCGACAGCCAACGGGGGTGCCGGCGGCTGGATTTCGCTCGGCAACATCAGCGGAACAGGCCTGGCCGACAATGTCGTGTTGATGAATACGACCACGGGATTGGTGGCCGCGTGGCTTGATCAGTCCAGTGGCGTCAGGAATGTCTTTGTCAAACGATTCAATGGTACGACATGGGTCGCACTGGCCCCAGGTTCGGCCAGCGGCACAGGTGTGTCTGGCGCGGTGTCCGGAGTATTGGATCTTTCGGCCGCGACAGATGGAGCGAAGGTCGCGGTCGCCTGGACGCAACAAGTCAGCGCGACTCGCCAACTGTATCTGGCTGAGTTCTCCGGCAGCACATTCTCCCAGCTCGGCAGCTCGGCCACCGGCACCGGCGTGTCCAGCGCCGTTGGCGACAAACAGCATCCGGCCCTGGCGTATCATGCCGGCACGTTGTTTGCCGCCTGGCAGAATGCCAATGGCGCCGCTCATGAGATCTATGCCGCGCAATTCAACGGAACGGCGTGGGTGCCTGCGGGAACTGGAGCCACCAGCAACGGCGGCGTATCGAACACCAATGGTCTGGCGACCCAGCCGAGATTGAGCGCGGGTGGCGGCAAACTGTTCCTGGCATGGTCCGATGATCGCACCGCCGCGAAGACCGGCAACACGACGGAACTCTACGCCCGGACCTGGTCCGGCACCGCGTTCATTGAAGAAGTGCGAGGCGACGCCAGCTTCCGCGGCGTCAGCAAGAACGCCGTTGCCGCGACCACGCCAGCGTTGACCATCGACCCATCCGGTCGGCCGTTCGTGGCGTGGACCGACATCGCGGCCGGTAGCCCGGAGGTGCGGGTGCGGGGCAACTTCTTCACTCCGGCCGGCACCTACTACGTCAACGACAACTCCGTCGTAGGCGATAGCTTCTCGACCGCCATCGGGTCCGCAGCCAACGATGGTAAGTCCGCCGGCTCGCCGATGCTATCCGTTCAGGCCGTGTTGGATGCTTACACTCTGGTTCCAGGCGATGTGATTCTCGTCGATGCCGGTTCCTATTCCGGCACGATCACCGTCGGTGCCGGCGATAACGGCTTCCTCCTGCTCGGCTCGCCGAATCACCCCGACGTGATTTCCGGGGCATTGTCGATCTCGGGATCGAGCAGCATCTCGATCGAACGATTGACACTGAACGCCGGCGTGACGCTGACCAACTCGGCTGAAGTGACACTGACCGGCAACACGATCGTCGGTGCGGTGACCATCTCCGGGGGAAGCGGCGCACAACTCGTTGGCAATCTGATCACCGGCAGTGTCACCCTTGCGGGTTCGACTTCGGGCGTCGGCGTGGTCGGCAACATTATCACGGGCGGCGGCGTCGTCATCTCCGGCGCGGCGACGGCGATTACGGTGGCAGGCAATGTCGTTCGGGGCGCGACGAAGGGAATTGATATCACCGCGGTTTCGTCCGGCGTCATCGCCCTCAACGATGTTCAGGCGACGGGAACGGCTCTGAATATCGCGGCCGCCTTCAGCGGCACGCTAAGCGGCAACGAGCTGTCGGGTGCGGCAATCGGCGTTGCGTATGCGGCCCCGGCCCCGTTGGCGAACAACCGCATTCATGACAACACGACCGGTGTGGTCGCCACCGTGGCCGGCTCTCTCAATGGCTTGGGGTTTGTCGCCGGCAGCGTCCCGAACCATGTTTTCCGCAATGTCACGGGAGTCCAACTCACGGGCCAGATGCAGAATCAGCGCGTATTCAACAACACGACCGGCGTCAGCGGGTCCGGTATCCTGGGCGGTACCGACATTGCGCTGGCCAATATCATCGAAGCGAACACGACCGGTGTCTCCTTCAACGGCCCGGTACAGTACAACCGCATTGTCCGGGGCAACACCGGGGTTATCTCCGTCAGCAATCAACTGATCTCGCACAACATCTTTGACAATGTTACGGCGACGTCCCTATCCGTCACCGGAAAGTCGCGCGTACAAGTCATCGGCAACACGTTCTACAGTCTGGCCGGCAGTCACATCGTCGCCACCGGCGGCACCAGCGACCTGGAGGTCCGCGACAATCTGTTGTGGACCGAAACCGGTTACGACCTGAACATCGGCGACGACAGCCAGTCCGGTTTCTTCAGCGACTTCAACACTCTGTACAGCACCGGCACCGGCAAACTCGTTCGCTGGGGCATCGACTTCAACGACATCCTCGACTGGCAGGTCGAAACGAACCGTTTCGACTTGCACTCGATGGGTCGCACGGTGGTAAATCCGACTTTGGCTGAGCCGCGGTTTGTCGATAAGGATCGCGGTGACTTCCACGTCTTCGATGTCGTCGCCGGCCAGCGAATCACCAGCCCTTCGATCGACACCGGCGATGCGCGGACCGACCTGGCATTTCCGACCCCGCCGCCGTCGAACCTGCTCGGCAATCCCGGCTTCGAGTCCGGATTCTCGGGTTGGACGACATCGCCCGGCGCGACCACAGGCACCAGTGGACCGTCGCCATTTGAAGGCGCGAAGTACTTTATCGGCGGCACGTCGGCGGTGGCGTTCGGCGAGCAGACGATCGATCTGGTTGCGGCCGGCTATTCAACGGGACAGCTCGATTCGCAGAACCTCGTGATCGTTTATGGTGGCCGGCTGCGAAGCGCAGCCGAATCGCTCAATGACGCCAGCACGATCTACCTGATATTCCAGGACGGCGGCGGGGCGACCATCGCCACCGTTTCCAGCTCATCCACCAATCCGGAAAGTCGCTGGGATTTAATTGGCGACCGGGCCACAATTCCCGTCGGTACCCGGCGAGTGAAGTACCGCTATGAATCCGTCCTGCGAAGCACTCCCAACAACGATGGACACCTGGATGCCGGTTTCCTGTACGTCCAAAGCGAGACGGTCGGCCTGAACCAGGGGGCGCTCGGAAACACGCCGGACGAAAACACCGTCGGGCAATCGCCGCACATCGCCCTCCGGTCGCCGGACCTGTATGCGGACGTGAACCGCGATGTGGCACAGACCATCCGCTGGGAGACGTTCGGCAACGCGGCCAACTCGCTGGTGAAGATCGACTTGTATCAGGACACGCCGGACGGCCCCGGCTTCATGCTGAATATCTCGCCGGGCGCGCTCGACACCGGCAGCTTCCTGTGGACGCCGGCAAGTCTCGGCGTGAACTTCGGCACGTACGGCCTGCGGGTCCAAGTGTCGCTGTTGAACAATGCGACCGTGCTGGATCGGTCGCAGGAACCGTTCACCGTTTTCGAATCCGGGCACAGCTTCTTTGTCAACGATGGATCAACTGCCAACGACCAGTTCACGTCCGCGGTCGGCAGCAATCGCAATACCGGCCGGACCGCTTTCGCGCCGAAGCCGACTTTGAATTCTCTGATCCTGGCATACTCGCTCGGTGCCGGCGACACGCTTTTCGTCGATACAGGCGCGTACTTCACCATCAATCCGACCGTCATTTCCGGTACCGTGGGCATTGGTGATGACGAAGGTTTCACGTTGACCGGCCCGACACTGCCCGGAAAGACGGCATCGATCAACTTTGCCAACTCGGTGGTTCCCGGCCCAGTGCTCGACCTGAACGGCGCGGACCTGATGACCGTGCAGAACCTGACGCTCAACGGCGGCCAGTACGGTTTGTATGCCCACAATCAGAGCACGCAACTGCTGGCGAAAGGCCTGACGTCCAACGCTCACCAACTGGACGGCATCCGCATTGAAGGGAATTCGACCGGCGGGGCGCTTGAGAACATCACGGCGATCGGCAACAAGCGTTTCGGCATTTTCGTCGGCAACACAATCGACCACATCACCGGCGGCACCGTGTCTTTGAACCAGTCGGACGGGCTGAACTTAGTGCAGCCGGGGGGCGTGCGCATCGAGAATGTTACGATTTCGTCGAACCTGGGCAGCGGAATTGTCATCACCAACAGCGTCGCCGGCGTGGCCGTCGTCGGCGTTGCCGACCTGTCGCTGGGCAAGGGGAACATCATCACCGGCAACTCCGGTCACGGCGTTTTCGCTACCGGCGGCGGCACGGGCTCGGTTTCGATAACCGGGAACACGTTTTCGGGCCACGTCGGGTTCATGAAGGCGGGCATTGCGGGCAACGGCAACGTGTTCGTCACATGCAACGTGTTGTTCGACAACTACGACGGCGTGATCGGCAACGTTGCCGGGTTCGTCGCCAACAACCGCGTGTTTCACAACAGTAACAGCGGGATCAGCATCACCTCGAGCGCCGATGTCACGGGTAACGTCGTTTACAGCAATTCCGTGGGCATCAACGCCTTCACCAACACCATCAAGAACAACTTGATCTACGCGAACACGTCGCATGGCGTTGTCGCCACACAGTCGGCCGTGAAGTTTATCAACAACACGATTTTCCAGTCGGTCGCCGACGGGATCAAGGTGAATGACAATCTGAGCGGCATTGTGCTGCGGAACAACATCATCTGGTCTACCGGCGGCTTCGGGATCGAAGTGCCTTCCACCAGCCAGACAGGATTCGCCAGCGACTTCAATCTGTTGTTCACCAGCGGAACCGGTCAGGTCGGCAAGTGGCAGGGCGCGGCCAGAGCGAGTCTCGCCGCCTGGCAATCCGCCACCTCGGGCGATGGAAACAGCATCGCTCAGGATCCGCTGTTCGTCGACATGGACGGCGCGGACAATGTGCCCGGCTACTTCGGCAATGCCGACTTCGGAGCCGACGACAACTTCCATGTGCAATCGAAATTCGGCAGCGTCCGCAATGCGGCATCCGCGCCGATCCTCAGTGGCCTAACCGGGCTGCCGATCTTCCCGGCGGCGACCTCGGTGAACGACGCCAATCAGTCGCCTGCAATCGATCGCGGCAGCCCCGCCGACGCGTTTGCCAATGAACCCGCGCCGGCTGGCGGGTTCATCAACCTCGGGTGGGACGGCAACACCGCTCTGACTTCGCTCAGCCCGGCGCAGTATGTCCTCGTCACGCGGCCCGATGGTGGCGAAACGGCCATCGCCAGTCAGAGTTTCACCATTCGCTGGCGGAGCCAGGATGTCAACAGCACAGTCAACATTGTGCTATTGCAAGGCGGCAATCCAACGCCAGTGTTAACCATTGCCAGCGGTGTGGCCAACAGCGGCACGTTCAACTGGAGCGTTCCGGGCAACCAGGCACCGGCCACCGATTACACAATCCGAATCACCCGCGCCGATCTGCCGGGCAGCCCGGATGTCAGCAACGCCGCGTTCTCCATCGCGGCGGCGACAAACGTCTTCTATGTCAACGACGGCACGGTGCAGGCCGGCGACTGGACGACTGCGCCCGGCAACGACGCCAACGACGGCCTCACCCCCGCGACGCCAAAAGCCTCGATCGCCGCGTTGCTGGCTGCGTATGATCTGGGGCCGGGGGACGTCGTTCGCGTCGATGCCGGCACATACCTGCTCACTGCCAGCATCAAAGTGCTGAGCGACGACTCCGGCGCGACCGTCGTCGGCTTCAACGACACGGCGTTTCCCGCCCGCCAGGCTCTGATCGACCGCGGCAACAAGGCGACGGGCAGCTTCGGCTTCGACCTGCAGAATGCCGATTCGCTCACGTTGGACAACCTGCACATCACCGGAGCAAACATTGGTATCAACCTGGGCATCTCGGCCGACAGCGATTTCGTAGTCATCAGCAACTGCGAAGTGTTCGGCAACTCGCTCCAGGGCATCAACGTCGAGAGCACCAATGACAGTGCAACCATCATCGGCAACTTTGTCCACGACCACGATTTCGGCAACTCGAGTAACGCCGGTATCCGCGTGGTCGCCGGCGGAGCCAACATTGTCAACAACATAGCCTTCAACGACTTTGTCGGCATCCTCGTCAGCGCTCCGACCGGGACCATCACCGGAAACACCGCGTCCAAGAACTTGCGAGGGTTCGACCTCACCGGCACTGCCACGCCGGGCCTTACAATTTCGGGCAACACTGCCGCGAACAACATCAGCATCGGCATGTTCGTCGGCAACAACGGTGCGGTCACCGGCAACACCATTTTTGGAACCAAGAGCGTCAGCTTCCCGTTGAGCGCGAATGGGCTTCAAATGTCGGGTAATGTCGGCACGGCGATCATCGTAAGCGGCAATACCATCTTCGACAACGACAACGGGGCGTTCGTCGGCGGCGGATCCTTGCAGAACAACCGCATCGTCCACAACACCCGATTCGGCATCAATTCGAGCGGCAATACGCTCATCAGCGGCAACACGATCTACAGCAACAGCATCGGCATTTCCGGCAATAGTCTCGCCACCTACCGCAACAACCTGATCTACGCCAACTCCGCTCAAGGGGTGTCGCTACAGGGCGGTAGCGGCGGATTGTTCGATGGCAATACCGTGTACCAACTGACCGGCAATGCGCTGAGCCTGACCTCATCGGTCGCCAACATTATCGTCCGCAACAACATTCTCGCAACGGGCAGCGGCTTTACCGAGAGCGTTTCAGCCGACAGCCAGGTCGGCTATATCGCCGACTATAACGACCGCATTGCCACGGGCACTGCACAGTTGATGCAGTGGGGTAGCCGTCTACTGAACACTCGAGCCGATCTGTTCCTGGAACTCGGCATCGACGGCCATGGCCTGACGGTCGACCCGTTGTTTATCGATATCGATGGCCCTGACAACGTCCTCGGCTATGGCGTCAGCGACAGCGGATTGGATGACAACTTCGGCATTCTGTCAGGGTCGTTGACCATCGACGCCGGGCACCCGGCGAGCGCATTTTCCCTGGAACCCGTGCCGAACGGCGGACGGATCAACATCGGCCACACCGGCAACACCATCCAGGCGGCCGCCAGTCCGGCGCAACTCGTGCAGGTGCTGTCGCCGAACGGACTGGAGAACCTCACCGCCGGTCAAACTGTCACGCTGAACTGGCGCAACGTCGGCCTGCCGACGACCAGCTCGGCGGTGCAAGACGTTATCGGCCTCGACACGCCGTTGGCGTACTATCGGCTCGGCGAAGCGTCGGGCACGGTAGCGGTCGATGCCTCTGGTAATGGTCTGAACGCTACATATGTCGGCGGTCCGACCCTTGGCGTGGTTGGCTCGCCTGTGGGTGGGGCAAACACGGCGGCTACGCTGGCGGCCGGCAAGTTCGTGCAATTGCCCACCGGATTCTCCGACTTCAGTCAGGGGTTCACCTTTGCCGTGTGGGCGTTTCCGACTTCGGTAGCGAGCAACTCCCATCTCGTGGAATTGAACAGCAACACGGGCAATGCCGATCGCATCACCTTGAAGCGCGTCGGCACGTCGAATGACCTGCAATTCACGGTGAGCCGGTCATTTACCGTGGTCGCGACCGTTACCGCGACGAACGTCCTGGAGTTGAACAACTGGCAACACCTGGCGGTCACGATGGACGCGGCCGGCAATGTGAAGCTCTTCAAGAATGGTCAGATCGTCGCGACCGGCAGCGGTCAGACGCCGAACGTCGTCGCGCGGACCTCCAACTTCCTCGGCCGAAGCAACTCGCTGGGTAGCGGCGATGCCGACTTTGTCGGCCGGCTGGATGAAGCGGCGTTCTTCAGCTATGCCGTGGCAGACGATCGGATCGCGGCTCAGTTCGCCTCGGTCGACCTGGGTACGGCCAAGCTGGAGCTATTGCAAAACGATTCGCCGGTGTTGACCATTGCCGCCGCGGCCACGAACAGCAGCCGATTCAATCTGGTCGTGCCGAATCTGCCCGGCTCGGGCTATCGTCTGCGGGTGACCGCCAACATTCCCTCGGCTCCGGCGGACGTCTCGGATGATGTCTTTGCCATCCAGTCAACGGGCCACGATTACTTCGTCAACGACAACTCAACGTTGGGAGACGTCTTTACGACCGCCGTCGGCAGCAACAGCAATAGTGGCCGATCACCGGATGCCCCGATGGCCAGCCTGGCCGCGCTTCTGCAAAGCTACGGCGCGGTACTCACGGCCAGCGACGTGATTCATGTCGACACAGGGACTTACAACATCGGGGCCAACATCGTCCTGGGCGCGAATCTGAGCGGCATTCGGATTGAGGGCCCCGCCAACGGTGCGGGAGCCATCTTCGATCGCGGCAGCATTTCAACCGGCGCCAACGTGTTCACCTTCGCCGGCGGCGATGACATCACCATCGATCGCCTGACACTACGCAACAACAGCATCGCCATCCTCGCCCCGGCCAATGCCGACAGTGACCGGCTCACGATCTCGAATTGCGACATCACCGGGCAATTGATCGGCATCGATATTGAAAGTGGCAATTCCAACGCCACCATTCGCGGCAACAAGATCCATGATGTCAACCACGGCATCAACGGCAACGCAGGCATCGTGATCAATGCGTTGGGCGTCACCATTGCGGGCAATACGCTGACCAATGATCTGCAGGGCATCCAGGGATCGGGAGCCTCCGGCACGATAAGCAACAACGTCGTCATCCGCAACAACATAGGCATCAACCTCTTCACGGTGGCAAGCGCCGGCCTGGTCGTTAACAACAACAGTGTTTCGGCCAGCCAACAGTTCGGGCTCAATGTCCAAGGCAATGTCACTGTCACGGCCAATCAGGTCTACAGCAACCGCTCGGGCACGATCTTCGTGGCCACAGGGATACAACTGACAAGCGGCGCTGTCGCCAGCGACAATGTGATTGCAGACAACGATAACGGACTATCGCTCAACGGCAGTGTAACGGCCACGAGTAATCGCGTTGTTCGCAACACCGGTTTCGGTATCGGCACCCTCAGTGGCGGCGGCATAGTGACCAATAACACGATTTACGGCAACAGCGTGGGCATCACCGGCAGCCCAGGCACGATCCGCGGCAATCTGGTTTACGGCAACACGACCAACGGCGTCGCTCTGCAAAGCACCAACACGACGGTCGTCGACGGCAACACGATCTATCAACTGACCGGAGATGCCCTGAAGGTTGACGGCAACTCGGCCAACGTCACTGTCCGCAACAACATCTTCACCGTCCGTGGCGGGTTCGCGCTCAATATCGACAATGCAAGCCAGGGTGGGTTCAATGGCGACTACAACTTCTATGACATCGGCGGCACCGGCAACTTCGCCAAGTGGGGTCCGGTCACGTTCTCCAGCCGTGAAGAGCTGTTCTTCAAACTCGGCGTCGATGGTCACGGTCGGACGGGCGACCCGCAGTACGTGAACGTCGCCGGGGCCGACGGCGCGTTCGGGTTCTCGACGGCGACCTCCGGCCCCGCTGTTTTCATGGACGAAGGGGATGCGGGCTACACGCAGTCCGGTCCGTGGACCACCGTCGCCACCGCCGGCTTCCAGGGCGATTTCCGCAAGGTGGCCGTCGGAAATCAGGACTCCGTCGCAACGTTCACCTTCTCAGGATTGACACCCGGTAACTATTACAATGTCGCGGCTACCTGGCCGACGGGCGTGGGTAGCTTTGGCACGTCCAACATGATCGTCCGCACGGGCAACGCGCCCGATCTGTCGATCAATGTCAATCAGAATAGCGCCCCGGTCGGCTTCATCGACAATGGCGCCACATGGCAACCACTGGGTACGTTCCGCGCGGACGCGACGACCCTGTCCGTGACCGTCACCGGCGTTTTCACCAACGTCATCGCCGACGCCATGCGGTTGCAACCCATCGTCGGCGACGCCGGTCTGGATGACCTTTTCGGAGTGCAACCGGCATCGACGACCATCGACGCCGGCGACCCGGCCAGCGCGCTGGCCAATGAACTGACACCCAACGGCGGCCGCGTGAATCAAGGTCATACCGGCAACACCGTTGCCGCAACCAGCAGCGTGGCTCAGTTCGTCCAAGTCACGGCCCCGAACGGTCTGGAGAAACTCACGGTCGGTTCGAGTTTTTCCATCACCTGGCGGGAATCGGCATCGGGTGGCACGGTCAAGATTGAACTTTTACAAGACGGGGTCCCGATTCAAACTGTGGCTAACGCGGCGCCGAACAGTGGTTCATTTAACTGGACAGTGCCTAACCTCGTTGGCGGCAACTACCGCGTTCGGGTGACCTCCAATCTGGTCAGCTCGGTCTTCGATTCATCCGAGTCGGCGTTTCAGATCGTACCGGCGGGGCGAGACTATTTCGTCAACGACAGTTCTTCGGTCGGCGACGTCTTTACGACCGCAGTCGGCAACGACGCCAACAGTGGCAAGTCGCCCGATCAACCGATGGCGAGCCTGGCCGCCGTGTTGCAGGCGTATGACCTGAACGCCGGCGACATCATTCATGTCGACGTCGGCAACTACACGCTGTTCCGCAATCTCGTCATCACCACCGACGACAGTGGCGTCATCATCGACGGCCCCAGTGTCGGAGTCGCTAAACTGGATCGAGGCTTCATTAACACCAACTTCTCCGGCACGCGGACCTTTGCAATCGAGCTTCTCGGTGCCGACGACGTGACGCTCCGCCACCTGACCATCACCGGCGCCAATGAGGGCATCAGCACCGCAATCAACGTTCACAGTGACCGAATCACCATCGCGAACTGCGACATTTTCGGCCACGGAACGATCGGCGTGAATTTCCCCTTCGGCAACGACGATTTGCACCTGGTCAACAGCCAGGTTCACAATAACCAGACCGGGAATACCGGTACAAACGTACTTGTGTATGGGGCCCGCGGTCTGGTCTCGGGTAATACGATCTTCTCGGCGCAAGCCGGCATCGACGCCAATGCCATCAACGGCATCAGCTTTGCCGACCGCATTGTCATCACCGGCAACATCGTCCGCGACAACGTGGCCCAGGGCATCGTGGCGGCCAACCACGTACTCGTCAGCGACAATACTGTTTTTGGCCAGTCGTCTGCTTCCGCGTTCGGCATCACAGCTCAAAGCCCAGCCATCGTTCAAAACAACATCGTGCATCACAACAACACCGGCATCAGCCACGGTGGCCAAGTCGTCGGCAATCGCGTTTATGCCAACACCGTCGGCATTCGCTCGACCGCGTCGACGGCCGTCGTGCAGAACAACAAGGTCTATTCCAACCAGGTCGGCATCTCGCTCTTCAGCAGCGCCTCGATCCCGGTGTTCAGCAATATCATTTACTCCAATTCCAATCGGGGTATCCTCGTCGACGCAAGTTCGACGAACGCCCGCATCGGGCAGAACACGATCTTCCAGCCCGTCGGCGACGCGATTCGTGTTCAAGGGTTTTCCACCGGCGTCAAGGTTCGCGGCAACATCCTGTTCGTCCAAGCCGGTAACGTGCTGTCCGTCGCATCCGATAGCACCGTCGGACTGGTCAACGCCAGTAATCTGACCACCGATCCATTGTTCGTCGATCCCGACGGCGCGGACAACGTGCTCGGGTTCCGCCCGGCAGACAACTTCGATGGCGGATCCGACGACAACTTCTATGTCGCCAAAAACTCCCCGGCCATCGACGCCGGCGATTCCTGGAATGGCCCGCGGGCCGACAATCTCGGATTCACAAGCGCTGACGACGCCGGCACAGTGAATACCGGCCAGAATGACTACTTCGTCGGCACTCCGCTGATTCCCAGTGTCTTTGCCGGCGGGCCGTTGCCCGGCACGTCGCTCAATTTTGGAAGTGACGACGGGCAGATCGTTGTTAATCTGCCATTCAGTTTCCCGTTCTACGACAGCTCGGTTACTTCGGTTTCCATCTCGTCGAATGGCTTCCTGCATCTCGGCAGTGGCGGGTTTACCAACCTGGGCGACAACAGCCTGGCCGGCTTCCTCGCCAATCGCCGCATGGCTCCCCTGTGGGACGACCTGACAACGGTTGGAGTGGGTAAAGGCATCTTTGTCGATTCCTCGATCCCCAACCGCTACATGATCCGTTGGGCCGCCACGAACAAGGCCAACAACACCGATGTCAACATCGCTGTCACTCTGTTCAATACCGGTGCGTTTCAGTTCGACTATGGTCCTGGCAATACTGGTCTGACACCCACCGTCGGCGCCTCGTTTGGCGATTCCCTGACGGGGGTCTCCACGCTGGCTCCTGGTTACGACGGCGCGACATCGCTCACCAACGCCCCATCGCTGAGCTTCCAGTTAATGCCAGGCGTCGTGGACATCGGCGCGTTGGAATTCCGCGGTTCAAGCCTGGATGCCACGCCCCCGAGAGTGACGGCCGTGACGCCGACAATTGTGATCAACGGAATCGCCTCCCAGATCCGCATTACGTTCAGCGAGCAACCGAACCCGATTGATGCCGCCGCCCCGGCCGTGTACGAATTGCGCGATCCCGGCCCGAACAACATGTTCGGCGACGGGGATGATGTGTTGTTCACGCTGACTCCACGGTATACGCTTGGCACGAGCTTCGTCCTGCTCGACATCGGCACCGGCGTCGACCTCAGCCGCGTCTATCAACTGCGAGTCTCCGGCAACACCAACACGGCCATCCACGACCTCGCCGGCCTTCGCCTCGACGGCGATGGCGACGGCAATCAGGGCCCGGACTTTGTGCAGATCGGCCAGCTTGGACTGCCCGGAGTCACGGTCACGCCGGTGCTTTTGACGTTGTCCGAGGGAGGTTCGTCAGCGGCCGTGTCCGTAGTACTGAAAGCGCAACCGACCGATGATGTGGTTATCGTGCCGAATCCCGATGCCTTCGTCACCGCCAACGGAGCCACGTTGACCTTTACGCCGGCGAACTGGAATGTCCCGCAACTGCTTCAGATCTTTGCGGTGGATGACACGTTCTTTGCCGGCACGCACAACGGCGTCATGAGTTTCAGTGCCGGCAGCGCGGACGTCCGATATCAGGGCATCGCCGTCCCGGCGGTCACCGCCACAATCACCGACAATGACACGCCTCCGCTGGTAGAGGTCGTACAGGTCAACGACGGCAGCGCGCATCGCTCGTTCCTCCGCTCGCTACAAGTGAAGTTCGATCGGCAAGTGACGGTTGATCCCGGCGCGTTCGACCTGGTGCAAAATTCTTCCGGCCAAAGCGTCGGCGTCACCTTCTCGACCTCCGTCGTCGGCAACAAGACTGTGGCCACGCTGACCTTCAGCGGCGCACAGGTCGACGCCACGGGGTCGCTCGTCGATGGTCGGTACAACCTCAACGTCTTTGGAAGCAAGGTCCACGACCTGTTCGGCGTGGACCTCGACGGAGACGCCGACGGTACGCTCGGCGGCAACTATGTTCTCATCGGTAACCCCGGCACCAACAAACTCTTCCGCCTCTTCGGCGATGCCGACGGAAGCGGGCAAGTCACGTCCAGCGACCTTCTCGCGTTCCGACTGGCGTTCCTGGGTGCCAATCCTGTGTTTGACTTCAATGGCAACGGCACTGTCGACAGTAGTGACTTTTTGCAGTTTCGCCTGCGGTTCCTGCAAGCTGTGTAAGTCTGGAGTTCCACCAGTTCCCGTGAGTCGAAGATGTTCTGGAAGGGAGAAAAGCTATTGTGGGTGGCGGGCGGCGGTGTAAAAGTGCAGCGCGGGGCGGAGCGGGGCGATGTCGGCGGGGTAAAAGCGCAGCTTACAACTGTGCGGTGTGGTATGGGATGACGGGTGACAGCCCGTCTCCGGCCGCAGGAGGCGCCGAGGTGTCGGCGAACAAGGAGCCACGGAGCGAGATCCAACGCCGGGTTCTGACCGGCGGGCTCAGCAACAGGCGGGGGTGCAAACAATACAGGATCACTGGAAAAAGCCGGTCAAGATCCATACCCACGAGGAACCGGCGGGGTAACGACGGTGGAGGCCGGCCCGGCCGGATCTACGAGCGGAGTTGTTTTCTGACAAAGGTGTCGTGGGACTTTGCTCCGGCCGCCGACTGCCCCAAGGTGAAGGCGTTCGGCTGCGCGTTGCGGTACATGCAGCATGCCGAAGGTTGGAAGAGCATGGAGATGCGTTTCCACGGCTGCAGCGGCTGCCTGAAAAGCAAGTGGTTCGTCGAAGCAGTGCAGCGGCACTGGTCGATCGAGGCGATTCACTGTGCATTCGATCTGACGTTGCGCAAAGACGACAGTAAGATCCGGGAACGCACGCTGGCGAACAATCTGAGCTGGCTACGACGCTTCGCCATCAGCTTGGTCAAACGGCGCCCGGTCAAAGACAGCCTCCGCGGCAAACTCCTCCGCCGCGGCCACAAAACCAGTTTCCTGGCGCAAGTACTCATCGCCAACACGGTGTGATGTGCGCCGGCCGTGGGCTACCTGTTCGTCCCGCACGGCACGGCGGACGTCAAGGAAGTCGCAGGCTTCTGTATTCTGTTACAGCGTAACAGCCGTGTCGTGAGCTGTTTTCACTTCGCGGACCGCCACGCTCGGTTGATCGCTGAGCTTTCCGACGCCGAGCGAAAAGAGCATCGAGAGTCGATTCGAGATGCGGCAAATGAACTGGACCGGTTAGATCTACGCCCGGCAGGGCGGGAATGAGTATGCTGGCAAGACGCAGGTTCCGGTGGAGTCGAATCATGCCAAGTCGTTTCTCCTTGACCATCGTTGCGGCATTCCTGACCATCGGTCCGGCACTCGCCGACGAACATCCCAAGACGATTCTGAAGCCGGACGAAAAGCCCGGCGCGGCCGGTGAGCCGATTCGAGTGTTCATTCTGATGGGTCAGTCGAACATGGTCGGCATGGGGGACATCGGCCCCGAGACCGCGAAGGGGTCGCTTTTGAATCTGACCCGCCAGGAGAAGAAGTACCCCTGGCTCGTCGATGGCGAAAAGTGGACGGAGCGGAGAGATGTCTACTATTACGATGCCCGCGTCAGGAAGGGCGCCCCACTCAGCCCGACCGCGAATAATGGCAAGTCGATCGGCCCGGAACTCGGCTTCGGTTTCGTGATGGGGCAAGTCCTCGATGAGCCGGTGCTCGTACTCAAGTCATGTATTGGTAACCGCAGCCTGGGTTGGGACCTTCTTCCTCCCGGCAGCAAACCGTACACCTATGGCGGCAAAACCTACGCCGGATACAAGGACACGCCTGATTCCTGGGTCGAAGGTCAACCCAGGAAAGAGGTGAAGTGGTACGCCGGCAAACAATACGACGACGACATGGCAAATGCCAAGGAAGCACTGAAGACTATCGCGAAATGGTATCCGGAGTACAGGGACCAGCAGTACGAGGTCGCCGGTTTCGTCTGGTGGCAGGGGCACAAGGACACCGGTAACGCCGCCCACGCCGACAAGTACGAAGAGAACCTGGAACGACTGATCGAGAGCCTGCGGAAGGACTACGACGCTCCGAAGGCCAAATTCGTGCTGGCCACCGGTTGCGGCAACCCCGGTCGCGAGGGCCTGGGGCTGAAGATCGCCGAAGCGCAACTCGCGATCGGCGACGCCAGGATGTATCCCAAGTTCCGTGGAAACGTGAAGGTGATCGATTCCCGCGACCTGTGGCGGGAGGCCGCCGACTCGCCCAAGAACCAGGGCTACCACTACAACCGCAATGCCGAGACGTACCTGGAAGTGGGCATGCGCCTCGGCTGGGCGATGGCGGATCTCTTCAAGAAAAGGGACTATTCATGAAGCGGATTTGCCTGTTCAACTTACCCTGGGGACTGCTGATTTTCTTCGCGGCTGGTGTGTGCCATTCGAAAGCGCGAGCCGGCGAACCGTCGAAGCCGAACATCGTTTACATCCTGGCGGATGACCTCGGCTACGGCGACGTCGGCTGCTACAACCCGGCGTCCAGGATTCCGACACCGAACATGGATCGGCTCGCCGGGGACGGAATGCGATTCACGGACGCGCATTCCCCGTCCGCCGTGTGCACGCCAACCCGGTACGCCCTGCTTACCGGACGATACGCCTGGCGGACCCGGCTGCAGCGGAACGTCATTGGTCCATTCTCGCAACCCCTCATAGCCGAAAAGCAGCTGACAGTTCCCGGTATGCTCCGCCAACAGGGATACGCCACTGCGTGCATCGGCAAGTGGCACCTCGGCTGGGGTTGGCCCGGACCCGACGACGGCGGCAAGCGGGACTTTACCAAGCCGATTCCGGACGGACCGACCACGCGCGGGTTCGACCTTTACTTCGGGACCGACGTTCCGAATTACCCGCCGTTCTGTTTCATCGAAAACAACCGCACAGTTGGTACACCTTCGGAGGTGGCGCCGGTCGGCCGGGGTTCATTTAACCACGCTGGCCCAATGGTTCCCGGTTGGAAACTGGTCGATGTGTTGCCGGGGCTGGAAAAACGCGCGGTCGAGTACATCGGGACTGCGGCAAAAGGCGACAAGCCGTTCTTCCTGTACTTGCCCCTGACATCGCCGCACTACCCGGTGGTCCCCTCGCCGGCGTTCAGGGGAAAGAGCCGGGCGGGCGACTTCGGCGATTTCGTAGTTCAGACCGATCACGTGGTGGGGGCGGTGCTCGACGCGCTCACGCGCGCGGGCGTGGCCGAAAAGACGCTGGTGATCGTCACGAGCGACAACGGCCCTGAGATTACCGGCGAGGTGAACCCCGGAGCATACGACCGACTGCAGGTGTTTGCACACGCGAGCATGGGCCTGCTCCGCGGCGCGAAACGGGACGCCTGGGAGGGCGGGCATCGAGTGCCGTTCCTTGCCCGCTGGCCGGGGCAGATCACGGCCGGGGCCGTGTCGGACGAGACCATCTGCCACGTCGATCTGATGGCAAGCCTGGCTGCCTTGCTGCAAGTCAGATTGCCCGCCGACGCGGGCGTGGACAGTGTGAGCATCTTGCCCGCCCTCTTCAGCGAGAAGCGGAATGCTCCGGTCCGGGAGGCGACTGTGCTCCACAGCGGGCAAGGCAAGTTCGCTATTCGCCAAGGCGACTGGGTGCTGATTCTTGCCCGCACCGGCGACGACAACGGCAAGCGGGGCGAACCCGACTGGTTCCGGAAAGACCGCGAGTACAGCCCACACACCGAGGTGGCGGAACTGTTCAACCTGGCCAAAGATCCAACGCAAAAGGACAACCGATATGCTTCCGAGCCGGCGCGGGTGAAGGAAATGATAGCCCTCATAGAACGGTATGTATCAGAGGGTCGGAGTACCCCCGGACCCACGCAAAGGAACGACGTGGAAATCATCTGGGACAGACGGGGCAAGTAACGACGGAGAGTGAGCACTCACGTTGGAGTCGCCCATATGGCACCTGCTATTCTGCTCTCACTGGTAATTTCCGGGGCTGATCCGGACTTCAAACCGGGCCAGTGTTCGCTTCCCGTCCCACCTCCCAAGGGGGCAACCGTACTGCTCGACGGGAAGGGGAATCACTCGTTTTTGAGCATGGCGGGCGAGAGGATCAATTGGCCGATCGAGGACGGTGTGGTCACCTCAAAGCCAAAAGGCAACAGGAATCACATCGTCTCCAAACTTCACTTCAAAGACGCCGACATCCACGTCGAGTTTCTGTTGCCTGAGAAGGGGCCTGGTAACAGCGGGGTCTACATCCACGGCCACTACGAGATTCAGATTCTGAACTCGTTCGGGAGGGAGAAGGTCACGCAGGAGGATGCCGGCGCACTGTACGGCTTTTCACCGCCACTCGAAAACGCCTGCCGGAAGCCCGGGGAGTGGCAGGCGTTTGACATCCGCTATCGCGCACCGCGGCGCGACGACGCGGGCAGGATCGTCGAGAGCGGGACCGTAACTGTCTGGTTCAACGGCAAAACAGTTCAAAACGAAACTCGGTTCGGCGAAGCAAAATCGGCGTTCCACCCGTTTCGAAACGGCACGACCCCTTATCTGGAAACGATCCGTAACCGGCAAAAGAAGACGATGGTTGGCCCGCTATTCCTTCAGGATCACGGCAACCCTGTGAAGTTTCGAAACGTGTGGGTCCTCCCGGCGGACGACCATGCCTTGATGTACGAACCCGGGGAAGCCGGCAAGTGATTGCGAGCCATGAGTTGCCCGAATTATACCTGCGAAACGGCTGAGCTAACGGAGTGGTCACACCATGCGGATTGTTCGCATTTTTGCTCACCGAGTGGAGTTGCCACTCCGGGAAGGCAGCTACAAATGGTCGGGCGGGAAATCGGTTACCGTTTTCGACAGCACAATCGTGGGCGTGGAAACCGACACCGGCCTCGTCGGATTTGGGGAAGTCTGCCCTCTCGGACCGTTCTACCTGCCGGCCTATGCCGAGGGGGTGCGGGCCGGCTTGCGCGAACTTGCGCCACATCTGCTCGGCTACGACCCACGCGAACTGCTCAAACTCAATCAGCGCATGGACGCTGCCCTTAAAGGCCATCCGTATGTCAAGAGTGGCATCGACATCGCCTGCTGGGATATTCTCGGCCGAGCGACCGGATTGCCCGTTTGTGTGCTGATGGGTGGGCGATTCGGCGAGGCGATTCGGCTGTACCGAGCGATCTCACAGGAGTCGCCTGACCAGATGGCCGCCCGCGTCGCTGGCTATCGCGCTGAGGGCTACACGCGTTTCCAGCTGAAAGTGGGCGGCGATCCCGACCAGGACATCCAACGCATTCGCCAAGTAGGAGCGATTCTTGCGTCCTCCGACCGTTTGATCGCAGACGCCAACACCGGATGGACTCAGCACGAGGCGATGCGAGTTGCTCGTGCCGTGCGCGACGTCGATGTCTACATTGAACAGCCGTGTTTGACCTACGAAGAGTGCCTATCGGTGCGAAGGCACACCGATCATCCTTTCGTGCTTGACGAGAATGTCGATGGCCTCGACATGCTCTTACGGGCCAAAGCCGACCTGGCGATGGACGTGGTCAATCTGAAAATCAGCAAACTCGGCGGCCTGACGAAAACGAAGCAGGTCCGTGACTTGTGCGTGTCGATGGGAATCGCGATGACGCTGGAAGACAGTTGGGGTGGCGACATCACGACCGCGGCGATCGCTCATCTGGCGCATAGCACGCCGGAAGAGTACCGTTTCACGAGCACTGATTTCAACAGTTACGTCACTGTGCCCAGTGCGACCGGTGCCCCGCAGCGCGAGAACGGATTCCTGAGAGCCTCGACAGAACCGGGATTGGGAATTACACCGCGATTTGATGTCTTCGGTCCACGGGTCCTGGAAGTTACGTGACGCAGGCGGAGCTTTTGATTGGATAAGTGATTGTGTGCGGCGGAGTAAAGTAAGGCGCGGGGCGTCGGCGGCGCGGAAAGAGTGCAGCGCACAACGGTGCATTACACTGGTCCGCGATGACGGGGAACAGCCCGTCATTCGGCCGCAGGAGGCACCGAGGTGTACGCGACCAGGAAGCCAAGGAGCGAGATCCGACGCCGGGTTCTGACCGGCGGGCTGAGCAAGCGTCAGGCGTGCGAGCAGTATCGGATTCCCGGGAAGACGCTGGCGAAGATCCTGAACCACGAGGAACCGCCGGGGTAACGACGGTGGAGGCCGGAGCGTCATCGGGTGATGGAGCGAAACGTCAAGAGGCTGGAGTGCGGCGGATGCCGCACTCCAGTCACTTGATTTTCCATGACTACACCGACTGCAGGAACCGCAGCCGGAATTGCAGGAAGTCTCCGCTGTCGACCGAACCGTTGCCGTCGAAGTCGAAAGCCGTACTGCTGCCTAGAAACGCAAGGCGGAAAGAGAGGAAGTCGGCAGAGGTCACCTGTCCATTGCCGTCGGCGTCGCCGAACAGGCGGAAGAGCTTCGGCGCGGCTGCCGGGTTGCCGACGAGGGTGTAGTTGTCGCCGCCGATCCCGTCGTTGTTGCCGTCGAAGCCGAGGCCGACGAACTGGTCCGCCAGGATCGTCAGGTTGTAGGTCCCGTCGATCAGCGAGTTCGTTCCTGTCTC
>JAIBBI010000186.1 GCA_019694755.1 Gemmataceae bacterium | reverse complement strand
ACCTGTTTCTCGAACTCGGCCCGGCTCAGCCGGACCATGCCGCCGCGCACCGGCACCCGCTCGGAAACGACGGCCTCGCGCCGGATCGGCACGGGGTCGTCGGCGGGTGCCAGCAGCAGCACAGCCAGGAGCGGAAACATATCCAAAGCGTAACGTCTGCGGCGGGCGAACACCAGCCGGCGGGGCCCCGATATTCGGCTTGACAGAAATCGGCGTTCCGCGCACTCTGACGGACCCACAGGATTCTCACCACCAGGCTCAGGAGGAGCCGACCGATGTTCATCCAGACCGAAGCCAAACCCCAGGGCTGGCGAGCCGTCGCCACGTTCAACGACGAGCGCCCCGCCGCGCTTCTGTACCTCGGCCGCTCGTCGACCCAGGTCCGGGCCGGCTACGTCGAGGCCTATGCCGAAATCCTCGACGAGGAAGAGCGGGAAACCGTCAGCGGCATCGAACTCCAGCGCTGGCACGGCGCGCCCGACGACGGCCGGTGGGTCCTCCAGACCAGCCTGCGCATTCCCGCCGGCAAGCCGGCGAAGCTCGCCTTCGCGGCCTGACGGCTTGCACCCCCGCCGCGTCAGGATAAAATCAGCGCAGGTAACACCCGATTCCTCTCCGAGGGTAAGTCCATGTATCGCGTGATGATTGCGCTGTTTGTCGGCCTCGCCGGCCTGGCTTTGACTTCCGGCGTCGCCGCCGAAGACAAAAAGTCCGACAAAAAGGCCGACGAGAAGGTCCTGAAGGGCTCCGTCTGCTGCGCCAAGTGCGAGCTCGGCGTCGCCGACAAGTGCGCCACCGTGATCAAGGTCAAGGAAAACGGCAAAGACGTCGTCTACTACTTCGACGCCGAAGCCAACAAGAAGCACCACAGCGACTACTGCAAAGGCTCGGCCGAGTGCACCGTGAAGGGTAAGATCTCGGAGAAGGACGGCAAGAAGATCGTCACCGTCTCCAGCCTCGAAAAAGCCAAGAAGTAATCGACTTCCCAAAGCCCACCCGGCACTCCGGGTGGGCTTTCTCATGCGCCGACGGTTACACTGACATCATGAAGATCCTCCTCGCAAACCCCCGCGGCTTCTGTGCCGGCGTGAACATGGCCATCGAGAGCCTCGACCGCGCCCTCGAACTGTTCGGCACCCCCATCTACGCCTACCACGAGATCGTTCACAACCGGCCTGTCGTCGAGCGGTTCCGCGCCCGCGGCGTCGTCTTCGTCGACGACATCGCCGAAGTCCCCGAGGGCGGCACGGTCCTTTACTCCGCGCACGGCGTCTCGCCGGTCATCCGCGAGCAGTCGGTCCGCCGGCGGCTGCGCGCCATCGACGCCACCTGCCCGCTCGTCACAAAGGTTCACCTCGAAGCGGTGCGGTTCGCGGCCGAGGGGTACCGGATCATCCTCATCGGGCACGAGGGCCACGAGGAGATCGTCGGCACGATGGGCGAGGCACCCGATTCGATCACGCTGGTCGAGTCGGTCGAGGATGTCGCCCGGCTGCCGTACGCGCCCGACGCCAAACTCGCCTGGCTGACGCAAACCACGCTGAGCGTCGACGAAGCGAACATCATCGTTACCGCACTCAAAAAGCGTTACCCGCAGATCGTCGGCCCGCACAAGGACGACATCTGCTACGCCACGCAGAACCGTCAGGAGGCGATCCGCGAACTCGTGCCCGAGGCCGATCTCGTGATCGTGCTCGGCAGCCAGAACAGTTCCAACAGCCAGCGCATGGCCGAGGTCGCCCGCGCGCACGGCAAGCCGGCCTACCTCATCGACGGCGTCGCGGAATTGAATGATGACTGGTTCGAGGGAGTCGAATCGGTGCTGGTGACGGCCGGGGCCAGCGCACCGGAGGACGTGGTCCGCGATTGCGTGAACTACTTGCAGGAGCGTTACAACGCCACATTCGCCGAACGCACTGTCCGCGAAGAGCACGTCCACTTCCCGCTGCCGAGGGAGCTGAGGGTGATTGCCCGGTGACCGGCTATCTGCCATCGTCTGGGGGCCCGCTTGCGCGGGCAGGCGGGCCCCCTCACATGCGGTGGTTTCTCAGATTGTAACGCCGAACCGCAAGCGGAAGTTCAGGAAGTCGCTCGAACTGACGGTCCCGTCGCCGTCGGCGTCGAAATCGGCGTTGGCCGTCCCGAAGGCAATGCGGAATCGCAGGAAGTCGCTTGCGGCCACCGTGCCGTCGCCGTTGGCGTCGCCGAACAGGCGGAACAGGTTGAGGCCCGATCCCGGTGCGCCGACCTCCGTGTAGTCATCGCCGCCCGCGCCGTTGCCGTTTCCGTCGAGTGGACCGCCCAGACCCACAACGTTCGCGGCCGAGATCGTCAGGTCGTACCGGCCGTCCATCAGCGACCTGCCGTTCGTGTACGGTCCGGTGAATGTCAGGACGGCAATCGTCTGATTGGCCGTGCTCTGCGACAGGTCGATCGCGACGGTCACGTTGCCTGCGGGCGAACCCGGCCCGGTCCGCGTCAGGGTAAACGGATTCCCGCCGAGCACCACGGCCTGGCTGAAGGTAACCTTCATGCTCGTGACCATGGATCGCTGGGCCGATCCGTCGTTGATCTGCACCGCGACCGTGGGCGGGGCGGTCGCGGCGGTGGAGACCGCTTTCAGCGTCACGTCGTTGCCGTCGCCGCCGTTGTAGTTGATCTGCAGGTTGACGCCGTTGACGGAAATCGTGCTGCCGTCAGGCAGGCCGTTGAACTCCCCGGTCACCTTGTCATTGGTGCCGTCGTTGTTGATGATCGTAAACGTGTCGTTGACAGCGGGAACGAATCCGAGTGCGACATGCAGCGTGCCGCCGAGGCTTACGGTGCCGTAAACCGCGAGCTGATCGTACTGCGTTCCGGGGGACGTGCCCGCGAGGTCGATGCGCAGGTCGCCGGTGCCGCTCTGCTGGTAGCTGTTGATGCTCAGCAGACCCGGGGAACTGCCGGGCAGCACCTGGCCGCTGGAGTTGTTGACAGTCGGGCCCGCGAAGGAGCCGTTGCCCCGGAGTGCGCCGCTGAAGGTGACTGTCGGGATGGTGTTCAGGTAAATGGTGCCGGTCTGGACGTCGATGGTTCCGCTGTTGGTCAAGGAGCCGAAAAAGAAGCCCGAAGTGCCGGTGCCGGCCGACTTCTTGATCAGCCCTTTATTGACCATGCTCGCGGGATTGAAATAGTCGGCATCGATGTTGCCGTCGGCCTGGTAGTCGAAGACACCCGTCGCTTCGTTGGTCAGCACCGTTCCCGCCGTGATGATGAAGTTGCGGGTCGACGCGTGGACGATGGTCCCGGCGTTGCTGAAGTTGAGTCCCGACAGGTAGACGTTGCTGGTCGTGGAGGCGATCGTGATCGCCCCGGTATTGGTCAGTTTGCCGCTGCCATTAACGGTGCCGTCGTACCAGTTGAGCAATCCGGCGGGGAAGTTGAATGTCGCTCCGGCCGCGCCGATGGTCATCGTGCCCTGAGATAGATAGACGTTTCCCGCACCGGTCCCCGTGTAGGTTCCGGTCCAAGTCGCATTGCGGGTGTCGGTCAGGCTGACAAACGCGCCGGCCGATGCGTTGAACGTGCCGCCCGTGTGTGTCCCGTTACTGCTCATCAGCAGATTGCCGGATTTCGAATCCCATGTACCCCCCTGATTGTTGATGATGCCGCGGACGTACGAGTTGCCCGTGCCGCTGGACTTCCGGATCAACCCTTTGTTGTCGATGGTGCCGGCGTTCGTGGTCGACTCGAAGATGTCGCCGTCGCCCTGGAAGTCAATGACGCCGGCCGGCTCGTTGGTCAGGACCGCACCCGAATTCATCGCAAGCGTCGCGGCAGTCGCATGGACGATCGACCCGGAGTTGCTGAGATTGACTCCCGAGAGGTATACAGTCCCGGTCGTGGAGGCGATTGTGATTGCCCCGGTATTGGTCAGTTTGCCGCTGCCATTAACGGTGCCGTCGTACCAGTTGAGCAATCCGGCGGGGAAGTTGAATGTCGCTCCGGCCGCGCCGATGGTCATCGTGCCCTGAGATAGATAGACGTTTCCCGCACCGGTCCCGGTGTAGGTTCCGGTCCAAGTCGCATTGCGGGTGTCGGTCAGGCTGACAAACGCGCCGGCCGAGGCATTAAAGGTTCCGCCGGTGTGCGTTCCGTTGCTGCTCATCAGCAAATTGCCGGATTTCGAATCCCATGTACCGCCTTGGTTGTTAACGATGCCACGGATGTAGGAGTTGCCCGTCCCGCTCGACTTCCGGATCATCCCTTTGTTGTTGATGGTACCAGCATTCGTGGTCGACTCCAAAATGCGCCCGTCGCCCTGAAAGTCGATGACGCCGGCCGACTCGTTGGTCAGGATCGCTCCGGAACTGATCGCCAACGTGTTGGACGTGTTGTGAACGATCGTGCCGAAGTTGTGGAAATCGACTCCGTTCAATCCTCCCGAGGTACCGATAAAGGTCATCAGCCCGGAGAAATCGAGTCGGCCGCTGCCGCTGATGACGCCGTTCTGGAGGGCGTAGTTCGGGAAGTTGAAAGTCGCTCCGGCCGGCCCGATCGTCATGGTGCCGGAGGATTGGAGGATCAGGCCCGCCCCGCTGCCAGAGAAACTGCCGGTCCATGTCGAGGCGCCGTTGAACCCGAGCAAGTCGAGCGAGGCACCGGTAGCCACCTTAAAGGTGCCGCCGGCGAACGTGCCGCCGCTCGTCGGTCCGAGCGTGAACGAGCCGGATTGAATGTCCCACGCGCCGCCCGAGTTGTTGACCTGGCCGGTGATGAAGACCTGGCCCGTCCCTGCAGTCCTGCGAACGGTCCCGGCGTTGTTGAAAGTGCCGAAGTAGTTGCCGGGCGCGGGAGTCCCCGCGATGTCGCCGTCGTTCTGAAACTCGAAGAGGCCGCCGGCGAGGTTGTTAAAGACGGGAAATCCGCCACCGTCGAATGGGGTTTCCAGTACCAGGTTTTTGACGGAGCCATGAACGAAGGAACCGGAGTTGTTGACTGTAATCCAGCGGAAACTGACGTTGTCGGTCGCACTGCTGAGTGTCACCGTGCCCTGGTTGTTCCAGGTCCCGCCGCCGGTGATGACGCCGCTGTTTAGCAGGCTCGCGCCCGTCGTGGTCAATGTGGTCGGGATCTGGACGGTGTCGACCTGGATGCCGTTGGGCGGGGGCACGATCGTAATTCCGCCGACGGTCGCCGGCGCGTCGACGATGCACTGAACCGTTTGCCCGAAGCCGTTGTAGGTCGTGGACGCCGGGTCGAAGACCGCGACGTCGTTGGCGCCGGGGACGACGCCGCCGTACCAGTTTGCGGGGTTGGTCCAGCGGTTGCCGTACAACGGATCGGTGTTGCCCGGCGGGGGCGTCGCTCCGCCGTGCCAGGACATCGTGGCCGGGGCCAGCCGGTCTTCGAGCGGGATGAGATTCAGCGAATGGCGGAAGCGGCGTGTCATGGGAGTTCTCGTGGTCAGAGGCCGGGACAGTACCCTCCCATTGCCGGGAGAGCCGCCGACCTTTCGCGCGCATTGCAAAATCGTTGCGAGTCCGAAATAATGTGAAAGACCCAGCCATGAAGCAGCAACAGATCCGAGACACGCCGCACGACTCGGCCAGCCAGACCAGGGCGAGCCTGCTGGTGCGCCTGCGCGACGGCGCGGACGGCGACGCCTGGCGCACGTTCGTCGCGGTGTATACCCCGCTCGTGTACGGCTTCGCCCGCGCCCGGGGGCTGCAAGATGCCGACGCCGCCGATGTGGCCCAAGAGGTGCTCGGCGAGGTGGCGCGGTGTATCCGATCATTCGAGTACCGGCCCGAGACCGGCCGGTTCCGCGACTGGCTGGGGCTGATCACCCGCCGGCGGCTCGGCAGGTTCTACCATCGGCAATCGCGGCGGCCCGCCGGCCTGCCGGACGATCTGGCCACGGACGCCGACCCGGAATGGGCCTCCGCATTCCAGCAGCACCTGCTCGAAACCGCCCTCTCCCGCATTGAGCCGGAATTCGAGCCGGCCACCTGGCAGGCGTTTACCCGCGTCTGGCTGAACGGTCAGCTGGCTTCCTCGGTCGCCGATGAGGTGGGGGTGTCTGTCACGGCGGTCTACATCGCCAAGTCGCGCGCGCTCAAGCGGCTCCGCGAAGAGGTCCTGGCCCTCGCGGAAGATGTGCCGCAGTTCGTGCCCCTGCACTGAGTGAATAGCCGCTCATGATCTGTCCCACCGACGACGTACTGGCCCGACTGCTTGCCGGCGAGGCGGCCGACGACACAGTCGCACACGTCAATGCCTGCCCCGAGTGCCACAGCCGGCTGGACCGCGCCAGCGACGATCCCGAGCTGGGTTCGTGGCGCGGGGCGTTTCGATCGATCAGTGCCAGCAATCACAATCGCGCCGCGGAGCTCGCCCGGGTCATCGACGTACTCGCATCGCCGCACCTGACGGCCGGACCCGACAGCCCCGGGCCCTGGCCGCTGCTCGGGCCGGCGCTTCGGCCGGGCGACCTCGGCTCGATCGGCCCGTATCCCGTCGAGGCCGAACTGGGCCGCGGCGGGATGGGCATCGTCTTTCGGGCGTTCGATCCCGCGCTGAAGCGCACGGTGGCAATCAAGGTACTCCGGCCCGCCGCCGACGACGCGGCCACCCGGGTCCGCCTGGAGCGGGAGGCTCAGTCGCTGGCCCGGTTGCACCACGCCAACATTGTCGGCGTGCATGCCGTAGGTGAAACCTCGGCGGGCCTTCCTTATCTGGTACTCGAATACGTCGACGGCCCCAGCCTTGCGGAGCATCTGCGCAAGCACGGGCCGCTCGCGCCTGCCGACGCGGCCGAGCTGATCGCCGCCGTCGCCGACGGATTGCAGGCCGCCCACGAGGCCGGCCTGATCCACCGCGACCTCAAGCCCGCCAACATCCTCCTCGGAGATCCGTCAGCCGAGTCGCGGAAGTTGTGGCCCCGGGTCGTCGACTTCGGCCTGGTCCGCGGGGCCGGCGCGACGCACACCGCGTCGGGGATGCTGGCCGGTACGCCCGCGTACATGAGCCCCGAGCAGATTCGCGACCCCGCGGAGATCGACGCGCTGGCCGACGTGTACAGCCTCGGGGCCACGCTGTACGAGTGCCTGACGGGCGACGTGCCGTTCCGCGGGTCGGCGGCGATGGTGCTCCGGCAGGTGCTCGATGACGAGCCGCGACCGCCCCGGCTGCTTAACGAATCCGTCCCCCGCGATCTCGAAGTGATCTGCCTGAAGGCGATGGCGAAAAACCCGGCCTCGCGCTACCGCAGCATGGCGGAACTGGCCGCCGACCTGCGCCGCTACCTGAGTCACGAGCCGATCCTTGCGCGACCCGCAGGGAGGATCGAGCGTGCGTGGCGATGGTGCCGGCGGAACCCGCGCACGGCCACGCTGACCGGTCTGGTAGCGACGCTGCTCCTCGTGCTGGCGGCCGGCGGGACGACGGCCGCGGTGCTCATCTCGCGCGCCTACGGCAGGGCGGTCGTCGCGCAACAGCAGGCGGAAACCGACTTCGATATCGCCTTGCACTCGTTGCAGACACTTGCGGAGACCGTGCAGAAGCAGATGGGCACGCAACCGGGTCTGCTGCCCGTGAAACGCAAGCTGCTCGAGACCGCG